>CAZXZK010000028.1:19975-23452 GCA_964645295.1 uncultured Cytophagales bacterium
GTTAATATATTTTTGAAATAGAAATAGGGAAACATTTGCTAA
Organism: uncultured Cytophagales bacterium; assembly: GCA_964645295.1. GTDB lineage: Bacteria > Bacteroidota > Bacteroidia > Cytophagales > Spirosomataceae > CAZVFE01. Next base: position 20,018 of record CAZXZK010000028.1, read on the forward strand.
GGTAATCCCCAAACCGGTGAAAAAACTTTGAGTTAAAAATCCGTTCGCTAATTGATCTTCAGGAAGTTTATCCGCAATAAATGCCCGGTAAGGTTCCATGGCAGTATTATTTGCCGCGTCAAGGATCCATAACAATCCAGCAGCCATCCATAATTCCCTCGAAAAGGGAAAAGCAAATAGGGTTAAAGAACATAGGATCGCTCCAATTAAGAAAAAAGGTTTTCTTCTTCCCCATCTCGGAGACCAAGTTTTATCTGATATAGCACCAATTAATGGCTGGATTAATAAACCCGTCACAGGACCCGCAAGAAATAAAATGGGCAATTCGCTTTCTTTTGCCCCTAAAAAACTATAAAGTGGGCCAATAGCCGTTTGTTGCAAGCCAAAAGAATACTGAATTCCAAAAAAACCAACATTCATGTTGATAATCTGGCTAAAAGATAATCGTGGTTTATTCATTTTAATACTCTTGTTCCAATGGATGAATCATCAACTCATCAATAACCACATGCTTCGGTTGATTCATGATAAAAAAAATACTTTCTGCCATGTCCTCCGCACTTAACCAGTTATTATGCGAAACATGCCCTTGAGGTTCCTCATGAAACATCGTGTCTACCAAACCTGAATATACAGTAGAAACCTTGATGCCATGTTCTCTAACCTCTTTTCTCATAGCTTCCGTAAAGGCATGCTGGGCATATTTCGATGAACAATAAAGAGAGCCTCCTCCAAAGGTTCTCTTTGCCACATCTGAGGCAATGCTGATGATATGTCCTGATTTTTCTTTCATTAAATGGGGTAAAGATTTTTGACTTAATAAAAATGTCCCCTTTACATTCGTGGCATAAACACTGTCCCAATCCTCCTCAGAATAAGAGGATACTGGCCCGAAAATCCCAAATCCTGCATTGTTGATCACAAAATCAATTTTACCAAATTGATTGATGGTATCTTCAATAACCCGATCAATAAATTTTGAATCTGAAATATCCCCAGCATGGATTATAGGACGAACGCCCTGTTTTGCAGCAATTTCCCCTACCTCTTTTAATTTTTCTAAATCCCTTGCGATTAAAATGCCTTGATAATTTAAATTCGCTAATTTAATGGCTAATGCTTTACCAATCCCTTTAGACGCCCCAGATAGTAATACTATTTTCAAAATTTGTAAATTTAGATGAAATAATTTTGCAAATTATAAAATTAAAAGAATAAATAAAGCTAAACCGTTATTATCATGTCGAAAATTATTGAAACTAAAACAAGAAGTGTTTTGAAAACTGTTTTATGGAGAGTAATTGCAACCGTGAATGCCTATATCGTCATTTCAACTTCAATCGTAGACGGCAATTGGTCGCAAGCCATTTTAATGAATTTTACTGGAATGGTTATTATGTATTTTTATGAAAGAATTTGGTCGGGTATCGATTATGGTAGAACGATTGAGGAGGATGAATCGTCGATTTAATGGTTGATTTTGTAGATAGGATAAACATAAATAAAAGTATTTTCGTTTTCTTTGAAGTAAGAATTAATTAAAATGACAAAGGAAGAAAAAATATCACGATTGAAATTCCTAAAAACCATGGGTTTTGGCGGATCAGCCTTGATGGCTTTATTGGCTTCTTGTAACCACATGCCTGATAATTCAATTCCTTCCCTGATTTTAGATAAAAATGGAAATCAAATTTCTTCCTTAGGCGGAAGTGTTTCAGATAATAATTCCACAGGAGGTTCGGGTTCCACCGGTGGCACCGTTTCAGCTGGTACCATTTCTACCGCTGATTTAGCAAAAATAACGAATCGAATAGCCATCTTAGATCTAACAGCCTCCAATACCTCAAATCTAAAGAATGTTGGAGGTTATGTTATTGTAAATAATCAAATTGTCGTCGGAAGATCTTCCAGTGGAGAATATGTGGCAGCAACAACTCTTTGCTCCCATGAGGCACGCAGAGATGTTATCCTAAATTCCAATGGAAATGATTTTTATTGCACCAGACATGGGGCCCGTTTTTCCTTTACAGGGGAAGGACTAAATTCCACCGGAAAAAATGGAATTACCGTTTATCGTACGGCCAATGATGGGAAAACATTGGTCATATATTAAAAGTTTAACTTCCCAATAAAATTTTAAATCATGAAATATTTCTTTTACTTTAAATGGAATAAGCAAATGAAATGGATTCTATTTTTTTGTTTTTCCCCCTTGCTAACATTCTCTCATCCTCCGATTCTCCCATCCTTCCATACAAATATTCTAATATTCTCCGCTTCAAACCCGCTTCCATGGCTTGAAGATTTTTCCGAGGCAAAAATTGCTGCTAAGGAATCCGATAAAATGATATTATTGAATTTCTGTGGAACAGATTGGTGTGCTCCCTGTATTCAGTTGAGAAAAAAAGTCTTTGCTTCTGAGCAATTTCAAGAATTTGCCAAAGATAAGCTGGTCTTGCTTCGGGCAGATTTCCCTAGACTTAAAAAGAATCAATTGCCAGAAGAACAAAAGTTGAAGAATGAAAAATTAGCCGAACTTTATAATGTAAAAGGTTTATTCCCCTTAACCGTTTTGTTGGATAAAGAAGGGAATGTTTTAAGGGAATGGGAAGGCTATCAACCAGATATTCCTAAGTTTTTAAAAGAAATCGCTGAAAAATTTTAAAATGAAATTAATCAAGGTTCAAGAAAAACTAATGGGTAATCACTTTTCTCTCGGAGTCCTCTCTGAAAATCAAAAAATTGCCCTCCATGATTTGAATCTTGCTATTTTAGAAATAAAAAGAATTGAAAAACTTTTTACAACTTTCAACGAAAGCAGTCAGGTAAATAAAATAAATCAAGAGGCAGGGATTTCACCTGTAAAGGTAGATAAAGAAATTCTTCAGCTGATTGACCGCTCCCAAAAAATTTCTGAACTTAGCCAAGGAGCTTTTGATATTTCCTATGGTTCTTTGGATAAAAATTTTTGGAATTTTAATCGAGATATGAAAGAACTTCCCAAACCAGAGGAGGCTCTAAAAGCCGTTGAATTGATTAATTATAAAAATATTGAATTGAATTTTGAAGATTCCACCGTTTTCTTGAAAAAAAAAGGAATGAGAATTGGTTTTGGAGGTATTGGAAAAGGTTATGCAGCAGATTCAGCTCAGAAATTATTAAAAGATTTAGGCTATGAAAACGGGGTAGTGAATGCCTCCGGAGACCTTTGCGCCTGGGGAAAAGATGAAGATAATAAGCCATGGAGAATTGGTATTTTAAACCCAGACAATAAAAAAAAGGTTTTAGGGTATGTGAATTTGAATAATGCTTCCACCGCTACATCAGGAAATTATGAAAAGTTTGTCATAATTCAAGGTACTAAATATTCTCATACTATTAACCCAAAAACAGGCTTTCCAGTTAGAGGGATTAAATCAGTTACTCTATTCGCAC
>CAZXZK010000029.1:0-7438 GCA_964645295.1 uncultured Cytophagales bacterium
GTGCGCGGCAGCGCAACGCTTACGCCGCAGTGATGGCAACGCAGACGCGGAGGGGCTCATCTTTTTTCCCTGTTCCAATAGCCACAATTAATCCTTTTTGTGGTTTTTCTTTTGCGGTATCTGGGATAATGATCCCGGAGGCGGTTTTTTCTTCTGCAGCCGCAGGTTCTACAACCACTCGATCTGCTAAAGGCTTAATATTAATTTTTGACATAGTTGATATAATTTAAATGATAAAATAATATTTAATGTTAAACAATACGCCTAACAAGATGCAATTAATATGCCACACGGACAAGACTGAAAATTTGTCAGATTTTATTCAGCTGAACTTGGAGCAGGAGCTAGTGGAGCAGGTGCAGGTGCTGTTTGGATAGGAGCCGGGGCAACTGGAACAGCAGGGCTATTTTGTTGGATTGTTATGGGCTCTATAGATGAATCTGAATTTGAAATAGTAAATCCGCTTACTAAAACCAATACCATAATTCCAATAGAAAAACCCCAAGTTAATTTTTCAACAATGTCAGTAGTTTTAGCTACTCCAAACATTTGTCCGGCACTACTCGATGAAAATTCTCCACTTAATCCACCACCTTTCGGGTTTTGAATTAAAATTAAGACAATTAACAATACAGAAAGAATAATTAGTAAGGTAATAATAAAAGCAAACATTATATGATTATTTTAATTTATTTTTTAAAAATTCAATTTGAGATGCAAAGTAAACCTTTTTTTCAGGCATTTTCAAAATTAATTGCTCATAAATTTTAATTGCATCCAAAATTTTTCCTTGTTTTATCAATATTTTTGCAAAAGTATCAGAAATAGGATATTCATAATTCTTTTCTTGGATTTCAACCAAATCAATCATTTCACTTTCTTGATTCTTCGTCTGTTTTGGAATAGAGGGTAGTTTTTTCAGAAATAGATCAATTAATTCCACTTGAGAATTACCTGCTGATTTTGTAGAATTTGCTCGTTGAGGGGCATCTTTCACAGAATGGTAAAAATTTATTCTATTGGTACTTTGAATTGATATTTTTCTTTGAGATTCATGATCTGTTTGATTGAACCAATTTAATAGATAAAAAAATGGATACTTTTCTATTTCTTCCGTAAAGGGAAAATCATGGATTGTTTCTTCCCTTTCAAATTTATTTAGCAATAACCATAAATTCTGAGCCTTATTCATATTACCAATCTCCAGCTATTTTATTAAACAAATCCAGGGTAATTTGATCTAGTAATTTAGGAATTAATTCTTCTTCAACGTCTGATAATGTTTGATTTTGTGGGAAATCCTGATAAAAAGAGAACTCCTGAATGAAACTATCATCCTCTTTGAAATTATTTTTTAATTCAAATTCAATGGCTAAAGTTAATCTATTTAAACCAGCTTTATCATCTGAGGTAGGAGCTACCGGTGTTAAATCATATCTTATAATATTGGCATCTAAAATTAAATCTGGTTTTTCCACACTTAATTTCAAGGTGGTATTTCGTTGAAAATATTCTTTTATATTTTCATTACAAGTTAATGTTAAATTTGGTGGCCCTCCTGCAGAGCTATTCCTGAAATTATTTATTTGTATCGTCTTAATTTCAGAGGGTAAACTAGCCCCTTTAAAACTATAACATCCTGTTATTGAATATGTTATGACTAAAAATATAATTAAAATTGAAATGAATCTATAAGTCCTCCAAATCATATTGTTTAATTTTTCTGTAAAGGGTTCTTTCACTTATGCCCAAATCTTTGGCTGCATATTTTCTTTTATTTTGGTTTTTTATCAATGCTCTGATGATTAAATCTTTCTCTTGTTTATCCAAAGAGAGTGTAATATCTTCCGCATAATTATCTATTTCTTCTGCTTCTGCATCTTCTACTTCATGACTTTCCGTAGAATCAGAACTGAATTTTAATTCATTTTTATTTGATTCTTGATTACTTTCAGGTAATAAATTTGGAGAATTTTCATTTAAAATATCAGAGAAAATTTCCATATTTTCTTGATTATCGAAATTAATATTATGACCGTTTGATTTGATGTAATTATACATAAACTTTTTAACTTCCGTCAAATCTTTTCTTAAATCAAATAAGATTTTGTATAAAATGTCTCTTTCAGAAAATGAATCATTTGAATTTTTTTCAATCGATTCTTTTTGAATTAATTCAGTTTTATTTGGTTCATTGAAGTCTAAATAATATTTTAATTTTTCTTCGTCGATGATTCTTTCGCCCAGTTCTAAAACTGAAATTTGTTCAGCAAGGTTCTTTAGTTGACGTATATTCCCTGGAAAGCGTTGATTAATTAATAATTGTTTTGCATTTTCTGTTAATTGAATGGGTCTAATATGATGTAGGTCAGAAAAATCAGTTGTGAATTTCCTGAATAATAATTCAATATCTTGTCCACGCTCCCTTAATGGTGGTACATATAAAGGGACGGTAGCTAAACGATAATATAAATCTTCTCTAAATTTTCCTTTTTTTATAGCATCCAATAAATTGACATGGGTTGCAGCCACTACACGCACATTCGTTCTTTGTACTTTAGATGAACCAACTTTAATAAACTCTCCATTTTCAAGTACTCTTAATAAACGGGCTTGCGTACCCAATGGCATTTCAGCTATTTCATCTAAAAAAATGGTGCCTCGGTCAGTCACCTCAAAATATCCTTTTCTAGCATCTATTGCTCCTGTAAATGAACCTTTTTCATGTCCAAATAATTCGGAATCAATGGTTCCCTCTGGAATTGCCCCACAATTTATTGCGATAAACTCGCCATGTTTTCTTTTGGAAAGACTATGGATTATTTTTGAGAATGATTCCTTGCCTGATCCACTTTCTCCCATAATTAAAACTGTCATATCCGTCGCGGCAACCTGTTCAGCAACCGATATGGCTCTCAATAGGGCTGGATCATTTCCAATTATTCCAAATTTTGCTTTAATTGATGCAATGTTTTTGTCAATCATAGAATCTCTATTATTTCACCTAATAATGTACCTGAGGTGCACGAATGAATCTTAACTAAAACATAATCTCCTTTATTTTCCCCTTTTTTTGGGAATACGACCATTTTATTTGAATCGCATCTTCCAAAATGTTCTTCTGTTGATCTTTTTGAATTTCCTTCTACTAGAACTTTTTGGATGGTACCCACCAAACGGGAGTTTCTATACTCTGAGTGCCTTCTTTGGTAATCAATTATTTCTGACAATCGTCTCTTTTTTATTTCTAAGGGTATGTCGTCTTGCAATTTTTTATGGGCAGGAGTACCTGGGCGTTCAGAATAAATGAACATATACCCAAAATCGTATTTTACTTCCTCCATTAAAGACAGGGTGTCTTGATGTTCCTCCTCGGTTTCTGAACAGAATCCGGCAATCAAATCATGACTTATTCCGGAATCTTCACCCAGAATTCTTCTTATAGCATAAATTCTATCTAGATACCATTCTCTTGTATAGGTCCTATTCATTAAATCCAAAATACGATTATTTCCTGATTGAGCAGGTAAATGAATATTTTTGCAAATATTTTCGTATTTCTTCATTGTTTCCAACACTTGATCAGTTATATCTTTTGGATGGGACGTAGAAAAGCGAACTCTTAAAATTGGATCAACCAAAGCTACAGCCTCTAATAATTCAGCGAAATTAGTTGATTTTTGGTTAACCGGGTTCACCCAATTATAGGAATCTACGTTTTGTCCTAATAGTGTAACCTCTTTATAACCAGCGGCTAAAAGATCTTTACATTCTTTAAGAATAGAGGGTAAATCTCTTGATCGTTCTCTACCGCGGGTATAAGGTACTACACAAAATGAGCACATATTGTTACAACCTCGCATGATACTGACAAAAGCTGTGACGCCGTTCGTATGAAGCCTAACAGGCTCTATATTGCCATAGGTTTCCTCTCTAGACAAAAATACATTAATGGCTTTGTTTCCTGCTTCGGTTTCCCCTAATAATCTGGGTAAGTCTCGATAAGAATCAGGCCCGGCAACTAAATCGACAATCTTTTCTTCTTCCATTAATTTGGTTTTAAGTCGCTCTGCCATACAACCCAATACACCAATTTTTAAATCTGGATTTTTCTTCTTCAATCCTTCAAAACTTTTTAAGCGATGCCTGATTTTTTGTTCAGCATTTTCTCTAATTGCACAAGTATTTAACAAAACAGCATCGGCTTCCTCTAAAGTTGAGGTAGTGCCATATCCATTTTCCATCAAAATAGAGGTAACTACTTCCGAATCAGCAAAATTCATCTGACAACCATAAGATTCAATGTATATCTTCTTTTGGCTTTGATTGATATAGGTGTTTTCAGAAATCTTGGGTATATCTAAGCCTTCTTTTTCTTCTTTTGTTAATGAATTTAATTCTTGCATATTTTAGAATAATTACCTTGCAAATTTATGACATTTTGTCAGATTTCTATATAATTTCACCAGAATTTAAGTGAATTATTTGATCGGAATCTTTTGTTAGATCTTTGTTATGGGTTACCATAACAATTGTATGATTAAATTCATTTTTTAAATTGATAAATAAATCATACAAGTTATGAGCGTTTTTATCATCTAAATTTCCCGTAGGTTCATCGGCTAAAACAATTTTTGGTTGGGTAATCAGGGCTCGGGCAATAGCCACCCTTTGGGATTCTCCTCCCGACATTTGTGATGGTGTTTTTTCGATTAAATCTCTTATTTCCAATAATTGAATTATTTTATCAAAGTAAATTAAATCCTCTTTAGAAATATTTTTTTCGCGAACATACAGCGGCATTAAAATATTTTCTTTGGCAGTGAATTCTCCTAAAAGGTGGTGAAATTGAAAAACAAAACCAATTTTTTGATTCCTTATAGAAGCTCTTTTTTGAGAATTTAATCCTGTATATAGTGCTTTATCTAAGATAATTTCTCCTGAATCAAAAGGTAATAGTAAACCCATAATATTCAACAGTGTACTTTTCCCAGATCCAGAGGGTCCTAAAATTGAGACGAGTTCATTCTCATTTATCCGAAGGTTAATATTCTTCAGGATAATTTGGCTATTAAAAGTTTTGGAAATATTTTTTAATTCCAACATTTTTTTGGATAATTTTTAGAATTTTAAATCTTATTAAATTAAGTAGAAAGATTTTGAGCAGAAAGTAGTAATTTTAACAATTAAATCAAAAATTTTATTCAATGAATATTCACGAATACCAAGCAAAAGAAATTTTAAAAACGTATGGAGTAAGAATCCAAGAAGGATTATTGGTTGATAAATTAGACCAAGCTATTCCGACAGCTGAAAAATTAAAAGAGCAAACTGGTACAGGTTGGTTTGTAGTTAAGGCACAAATTCATGCAGGAGGTAGAGGAAAAGGGGGAGGAGTTAAATTAGCTAAATCTCTTGAAGAAGTTCAAATAAAAGCGAATGAGATTTTAGGGATGCAATTGGTAACTCATCAGACTGGGCCAGAAGGCAAAAAAGTGCATAAGGTATTAATAAGTGAAGATGTTTATTATCCTGGTGAATCAGAAACCAAAGAATATTATTTATCAATCTTATTGGATAGAGGTAAAGCCTGTGATGTCATTATGGCTTCTACTGAAGGGGGTATGGATATTGAAGAAGTAGCAGAAAATACACCTGAAAAAATTATCAAAGAGTGGATAGATCCAAGAGTTGGTTTGCAAGATTTTCAAGCAAGAAAAATTGCTTTCGAACTTGGTTTATCCGGACAAGCATTTAAAGAAATGGTTGTATTCATTAAGAATTTATACAAGGCCTATGTAGATACGGATTCTTCGTTGTTTGAGATTAATCCAGTATTAAAAACTTCCGACAACAAAATTTTAGCAGTTGATGCCAAAGTCAATTTGGATGATAATGCCTTGTTTCGTCATAAAGATTTAGCTCATTTAAGAGATATATTAGAAGAAGATCCATTGGAGGTTGAGGCTTCAGAAAATGATTTAAATTATGTAAAATTAGATGGAAATGTGGGTTGTATGGTGAATGGTGCTGGTTTAGCCATGGCAACGATGGATATCATTAAACTTTCAGGAGGGGATCCAGCCAATTTCTTAGATGTTGGAGGAGGAGCAAACGCTAAGACGGTGGAAGCTGGATTTAGAATTATTTTAAAAGATCCAAACGTAAAAGCTATTTTGATTAATATTTTTGGTGGTATTGTAAGATGTGATCGTGTTGCAAACGGAGTGGTAGAGGCATACAAAAATATCGGTGAAATAAATATTCCGATTATTGTTCGTCTACAAGGTACTAATGCACAAGAAGGAGCAGATATTATCAATAATTCAGGTTTAAAGGTTAAATCTGCTGTATTGCTTAAAGATGCTGCACAGTTAGTTTCCGAGGTATTGAAATAAGGATGAATGAAAATAATTTGCGTAGGTAGAAATTATGGGGATCATATTAAGGAGCTCAACAACGAAAGGCCTGAAAGCCCCGTTATCTTCTTGAAACCGGATTCATCCGTTCTTGACAAAGATAAAGATTTTTATTTGCCAGATTTTTCAAATGAAATACATCATGAAGTTGAAATAATCTTTAAAATTGGAAAAATAGGAAAAAATATTCAGGCTAATTTCGCTCATAAATATATTTCTGAAATTGGTTTAGGGATAGATTTTACTGCAAGAGATATTCAAACGAATCTTAAATCAAAAGGATTACCGTGGGAAATTTCGAAGGGGTTTGATAATTCGGCCTTAATTGGTAAATTTAAAACTTTTAATTATACCCAGTATCAGAATGGAATTCATTTCAGTTTAGAAAATCAAGAAGGTTTTTTGCAAAGGGGATATTCCAAAGAAATGATTTGGGGAATAGAGGAGTTAATAGAATATATTAGTCGTTATTTTACCTTAAAGGTGGGCGACATTATTTTTTCTGGTACCCCTGCTGGTGTATCTAAGGTGAATATCAATGATCAACTCATTGGTAAAATGGAAGGAGAAGAATTTTTTAACATCAAAATAAAGTAATTATGGCACTTCAAATTGGCGATAAAGCTCCTATAATTTCCATGAATGATTCAGATGGAATTTTGGTTGATTTCAATCAATTAAAGGGGACTAAAATTGTTCTTTATTTTTATCCGAAAGATGATACCCCTGGGTGTACAGCCCAAGCATGCAATTTAAATGAAAATTTAGATGCTTTTGTCGAAAAAGGGTATAAAGTCATTGGGGTTAGTATAGATTCTAATTCAAAACACACAAAATTTAAAGAAAAATATGGTTTGAAATTTTCTTTATTGGCGGATGAGGATAAAAACATTGTTGAAAATTATGGAGTTTGGGTGGAAAAATCGATGTATGGTAGAAAATACATGGGCACTGCTAGAACGACCTTCATTATTAATGAAAATGGAATTATTGAAAATATTATTGAAAATGTAAATACA
>CAZXZK010000029.1:7448-12612 GCA_964645295.1 uncultured Cytophagales bacterium
AAGGATCATTCAAATCAAATCCTTTAAATTAAAAAATGGAAATTAAACAACTTGAACAAACAGCATCGCAGGTAAGAAGAGACATTTTAAGAATGGTCCATGCCTGCCAGTCTGGTCACCCAGGTGGTTCTCTTGGATGCACAGATTTATTAGTTGCATTATATTTTGATGCAATGAAGTTAAAGGATTCTAATGGAGAAGTCGTTTTTTCAATGAAAGGTGAAAACGAAGATTTATTTTTCTTATCTAACGGACATATTTCTCCTGTATTTTATTCTGTGTTATCACGAAGAGGTTTTTTTCCAAACGAAGAATTAGGAACATTTAGAAAAATAAATTCGAGGTTGCAAGGTCACCCAACAACTCATGAACATTTGGATGGTATTCGAATAGCATCCGGCTCATTAGGTCAGGGTTTATCCGTTGCCATTGGTGCTGCACAGGGGAAAAAATTGAAGGGAGATTCTTCTTTAGTTTATTGTTTAATGGGTGATGGCGAACAAGATGAAGGTCAGGTTTGGGAAGCGGCTATGTATGCCCCTCATCACAAAGTCGATAATTTAATCGCAATAATTGATGAAAATGGACAACAAATTGATGGTCCTACCGCAGAGGTAATGAATAATAGAGATTTAGGTGAAAAATATCGTGCTTTCGGATGGGAAGTGATTTCAATGGATGGAAATCAAATGTCTGAAGTAGTGGAAGGGTTAAAGAAAGCGAAATCTTTATCCGGAAATGGAAAACCAATTGCCATATTAATGAAAACAGAAATGGGTGCTGGTGTAGATTTTATGATGGGTTCTCATAAATGGCATGGAATTGCACCCAACGATGAGCAGTTAGCACAAGCTTTAGCTCAATTACCAGAAACTTTAGGAGATTATTAATACGTAGGAAAATGGCATTATATACATATACAGAAAAAAAAGATACTCGTTCAGGCTTTGGAGCCGGAATGACATATTTAAGTGAAAACAACCCCAATGTAGTCGCTCTTTGTGCTGATTTAGTTGGTTCATTGAAATTACAAGATTTTATTAAAAATTCTCCAGAAAGGTTTTTTCAAACAGGAATTGCAGAAGCAAACATGATGGGTGTGGCTGCAGGTTTATCTATCAACGGGTTGATACCCTATGCCACGACATTTGCTAATTTTGGAACAGGAAGAGTGTATGATCAAATTAGACAATCTATTGCCTATTCTAATAAGAATGTTAAAATTTGTTGTTCTCATGCAGGTCTTACCTTAGGAGAAGATGGTGCTACCCATCAAATTTTAGAAGATTTAGGTCTTATGAAAATGCTACCTGGTATGGTGGTAATTAATCCATGTGATTATAATCAAACGAAAGCCGCTACCATAGCAATAGCTGATTATGAAGGTCCAGTTTATCTTCGATTTGGACGGCCTGTAGTGCCTATTTTCACTCCTGAGAATCAAAAATTTGAAATTGGTAAAGCAATAAAACTTATTGAGGGTTCTGATATAAGTATTTTTGCTACAGGTCATTTGGTTTGGGAAGCGATTCAAGCAGCGGATCAGTTAAAAGAGGAAGGTATCCATGCTGAGGTTATTAATATTCATACAATTAAACCTTTAGATAATCAGGCAATATTAGATTCTGTTGCTAAAACAAAATGTTTAGTATCCGCGGAAGAACATCAGTATAATGGTGGTTTAGGAGATTCTATTGCTCAATTATTGATTCAAAATACAGCTTACCCAATGGAGTATGTAGGAGTAAACGATAGCTTTGGTGAATCTGGCAAACCTGCTGAATTAATGGAAAAATACGGTTTGAATGCTGTATCAATTATTAAAAAAGCTAAAAAAGCAATTGCAAGAAAAGGTTAAAAGGGGTATCCAATTCCAATATTAAATAAAATAGGGTTTTCTTCACCACCAATTTTGGTCTGATTGAAAACCCATTTTTTTTCTTGATCCTTAGAAGGGTCAATGACTTTCGAGGCCATATCTAATCGTAATAGAAAATAGGTAAAATCCCATCTTAAACCAAAGCCTGTTCCAACGGCAAATTGTTTATAGAAATTACCTAAACTAAAATCACCATCTTCGTAGGCATTTCCTTCGTTAAAATTCCAAATATTTCCAGCGTCGATAAAATAGGCACCATTAATTTTTCCAAAAAAATCAACAATTTTAAATCTAAATTCGGCTGAGCTTTCAATTAAAATACTTCCTGGCTTTTCAATCAATTCATTTTCAGATTGAAATCCACCCGGCCCCAGTCTTCTCGGTCTCCAAGCTCTTATGGAAGACGGCCCTCCTATGAAGAAGTTTTTTTCATAAGGTAATTGGTAGCCATTCTCCTTAGAATAAGAATAAGCAAATCCGGAATTTAATTTAAAGGCAATTTGAGTATTATTTCTATAACCTAGAAGAATATATTTCCTTAAATCAAAATCAAGCTTTAAATACCTATAAAACTGTAAATCTGAAGAATTTTTAAATGCACCCTCAACAAATGAATAATATTTATTTTTTGTAAAATTCAATAAGGTTCCACCTGATTCAATGGTATATCTAAAGGAGTTGCCATTGACAAGTTTATTGGTTGATTCTAAATTGGTTTTTAAATAGGTAAAATAAATATTGGAAACAAAACTTGGATTAAAACTTCGATATAAATTATTTCCAGTTAACCTTAATTCATTTAAATAATTTTGAAATTGAGATGAAATAATGGTATTAGGGTAATCTGTATTGATGATATTTAAATTAAATAAGGATAATTTATAAAATTTATTATTTGCTTTTCTCCAATAAAAATTTTGAAAGATTGAAATATTGTTTCGAGCATACTCGGGTCTGTTAATATAATTATAGGCTAATCCAATTTCCGTTCTTTGAGAATAAGTATTTCTAAATATTCTTTTATCGAGATAATTTTCTGGTAATTTTAAATAGGGTATATTATAACTAGATTGAAGGGTTATATCTAAATTCTTTCTGGTATCTAAAGTATTGATAAAACCTGCCTGTGCCTCTACACCAATTCGAGACGAAAATTCTAAATAATCAAGAAAAGAAAAAACTCTTCTAATTTTAAATGAATTTGAAATAAAGGGCCCCGGAATTCCACGGAAAACCGATCCTCCAAATTCTGCAGAAAAATTATATTTATCCTGACTGATTAACTCATATTGAGGCTTCAATAAAGTTTTTTTCTCAATAATTTCAAGATTTGTTGATCTGAATTGGTCAGTTAAAGTAAGATTTTCTAAGCTCCGATTAATTTTTTCTTGGGAATATATGTCCCCAAATTTTATATTTATTAATTGATTTAATTTATTAGTCAAACCCTGTGATAAAGGTAATGAATTTGCCTTAGCATCATATAAATTAAAAATGGGTGTATCAAAACGAAAAACTCTATCATACAGTGAATCAGTCTGATAATTTATTCGAGGTATTTGATAAACTAAATTAATATGATTTAAACTGGTATCTTTTACATCATTTATTTGAATACTGATAACATCATCTGAAATTTTATAATATCCTTTATTTTTTAAATATTCTTCTAAATTTTTCTTTTCATCATTAATGGTTTGAATAGTTAAATACTTGTTTTCTTTAATTAAACTATTATTCTTTATATAATCTTGGATTTCAAGTTTAATTGCTGGATTATTTACCGCAATTGAATCTTTTTTTGTTAAGATACTGGGGTTTCCTTCTTGAATTAGAAAATTCACAGAATAATAATTATTCTTAATTGGCTCAACATAATAATCTACTTTTGAGTTTAAAAAACCATTTTGCTGGTAAAAATAAGAAAGGTTTTGTTTAGTTTGATTTAATTCTATTGAATCTAAAACAGGATTCAATTCAGTAAAAAATTGTAAATTAGATTTTTTATTTAATGAATCTTTTAATTTTCTTTTTGAGGCTAGATAATAATAAAATTTTGGTGAAAAAGGTCTTTTATAATTATTATTAAAGAAATTGACAGATGAACTTATTTCGCCATTTGAAATAATTTTATTTCCTTTTAAATTAACTTCTTTAATAATAGGTTCATTGATTACAAAAGCTTGGTAATTTTTGCAACTAAATAAAACAATTCCCACAAGGAAAACAAAAAGATATTTTTTCAAATGAACATTACTAATAATCAAATAAAGTTAATCAATTCCTTACATTCAAAAAAAGGTCGTAAAGAGAATAATCTATTTTTAGTAGAAGGGGAGAAGGGGATAATGGAATTATTAGATTCGGATTTTAATATTGAATTCTTAGTTTGTTTAGAGGAATCATCGATTTCTGATTCACAGGTCGATATTTTTTATGTCAATCAATCAATATTAAATAAATTATCAACCTTTGAAAATAATTCCTTTGGCCTGGCAGTAGTTCAAAAAAAACGGTCAAATTTTCCTACAAATTTGCCGGTTGATGGGATTAAAATCTTGTTAGATGGGATTAGAGACCCTGGTAATTTAGGCACCATCATTCGATTGGCTGATTGGTATGGAATTAAAGATATTATTGCCTCAAAAGATTCTGCAGAATTTTATAGTCCAAAAGTTATTTCTGCTACCATGGGTTCATTTTTAAGGATTAATTATATGGAAACAGACTTAGAGGAATTCATTCGAAATAATCCCCAAATACCTAGTATAGGTGCTTTTCTTGAAGGTGAAAACGTTCATAATTTTTCATTTCCACAAGAAGGAATGATTATTATTGGAAATGAATCTCTAGGTATTCGAAAAAATTTACAGGAATTAATACAATTTAAAATTACCATTCCAAAGTTTGGAGATGCAGAATCCCTCAATGCAGCAATTAGTACTGGAATTATTTTAGATAATTTAAAAAGAAGTTTATCTCATTGATTCTTCATCTTTTAAATAATTTTGAACCCCATAGTGCACCAAATATAATAAGGGGGTTGATAAAATGGCAATTGTAAACTTATAAATATAATTGTTTAAAGATACATTCATCCATTCTCCCACCGTCCAATTACCGAAAAGAAAAAAGGCAATTCCAATTACTAAAAAGGAATCTAAGGCTTGTGAAATAATGGTAGAGCCAGTTGCCCTCAACCAAATTTTCTTTTCACCTGTTTTCTTTTTTATTTTTTCAAAAATAAAGGCATCAAATAATTGACTTACCAAAAAGGCAGTAAGG
>CAZXZK010000029.1:12622-21614 GCA_964645295.1 uncultured Cytophagales bacterium
ATGCCGACATATACGAAATAAAACGAACCCCTGATTTACCAAAATAATCATTTGTAATATCAGAGAATATAAATACTAATGGCCAATTTAGTGCCCCAGCAGTTTGGTTTAAATCCCAAAAATCTCCCCAAGGAGTAGGCAAATGTAAAGGCTGAAAACCCAAGGTTTTTTCAATACTAAAAATTTTCACCCCGATAATTTCAGCAATAATGGCATTGGTTAGGACGACTCCAAATAAGAAGATAAATAATTTCTGTCTTTTTGAAAATTGATTAAACATTATATTTTCTGTGGTTTTCAAAATGGTTAATAATTTTTGTTAATGCTAATTCTAGTAATTCTACATGAGGCAAAAAAACAATTCTAAAATAATTATTAGAATCTAAATTAAAGCCTGAGCCTGCAACAACTAAAACTTTTTGTTCTTCTAATAATGACATAACAAAATGTTGATCATCTCTAAAATCAAATTTTTCTAAATCAATTTTAGGAAATAAATACAAGGCCCCTTTGGGTTTTTCACAAGTAATCCCATCAACAGAGGTAATCATTTCATAGGCCAAATTCATTTGGCGAGCTAACCGGCCATTTGGTTCTACTAAATCATTGATAGACTGGTAACCTCCTAATGAGGTTTGAATACCATATTGAGTAATTACATTGGCGCATAACCGAGTACTAAATAAAAAATTAAGACCTTCAATATAAGATTTGGCTTTATTTTTAGGCCCTGTTAAAACCATCCATCCGCCTCTAAATCCAGCTGCCCGATAATTTTTCGACATCCCACCCATCGTTACCGTAAGAGTATCTTCATTCAGTCCTGCTGCTGTATGATGTTTATTCCCGTCATAAAGAATTTTATCATAAATCTCATCTGAAAATAAAATTAGATTATTTTTTTGTGCAATTTTTGATAATTCAGTAATGACTTCCTTTGAATAAACAGCACCAGTCGGATTATTCGGATTAATTATCACCAGTGCTTTTGTTCGAGGGGTAATTTTATTTTTAATGTCCTGTAAATTAGGACTCCAACCTTCTTTTTCAATACAATTATAATGGATCGCTTTTCCCCCTGCTAATTCCACTACCGTTGTCCATAAAGGGTAGTCTGGTGCTGGAATTAATACTTCATCGTCCGAATTTAGCAAAGCATTTAAGCTTAAAGAGATTAATTCAGATACTCCATTACCAATAAAGATATCCTCAATAAGCATATTTTTTATCCCCAGACTTTGGTAATATTGCATAACGGCTTTTCGAGCGGAAAATAAACCTCTGGAGTCAACATATCCCTGGGCATTTCTAATATTAATGATAATATCATGGATAATTTCATCTGGAGTTTCAAATCCAAATGCTGCAGGATTACCGATATTTAAAGAAATAATTTTATATCCTTGAGCAATTAAGGCTTGTGCCTTATCATAAACAGGGCCTCGAATCTCATACTTTAAATGTTCTAATCTACTACTTTTTAAAAATTCCATAATTTATTAATGAAATACAAAAATAAGTATTTAGTTTTGAATTATTAAGTAAAAAGTTAGGATGAATTTTTCTATAGAAATATTTTTAACATTCTTTTTTATCATAATTTACAGCTTAATTTTTTTGAAATATTTCAAATATTTAGCTGTTTCTTATAATTTTACCAAGAAAATATTTTTAAAATTTTTCTTAAGATCTTTTATTTTCGGTTTATTTATTTTGCTTTTATTCAATATTATAAAGGATGATGATAGTTCTAATTTAATCAAAAATAAGATTATATCCATTCAATTATCAGATCAAGATTATCATTTACCTGATATTGAAAATCAATTATTAAATTATTTGTCTAGCCAAGATAAGGATGTTTATGTAAAGTTGACTCTCAATGAAGCGTATTCTTTAGTACCTACTCTTAAAAATAGTCAGTTAGTTTCGCTTATTAAAAATACATCTTTATCCAAATTACCCTTAGTAAAAATTCAAGATTTTAATGAGGAGGGCGTAATTCTCCTTGATTTTAAAAAAATAAAAGAAATAAGAAATGGCGAATTGGGTAAATCTGAATTTAAACTAAACCTTTATGGTTCGAATAATTCAAGATTTACTTATTATTTAGTAATATTGCTACTTATTTTGAATTACCTTGATTTTCAAATAAACTACCGAGTGGCGAAAGATTAAATTGATTATTTTTTATTTAAATATTATTCTTCTCATTTTAAATTTATTCAATGGAATAAATTCAAAGGAGTATGCTAATTATATCAAAGAATTTAATAAGAATATTCAGAGTGGGAGATATTTGGAAGCAAAATTAATCTTAGAAGATATTGATAATCAATCAATTTTTGATAATCCAGAATTAGATTTAAGATATAATCTTATCCAATTAAAATTAAAGGATACAGTTTACAAGAATCTATCTAATCAGGATTCATATTTAAAAGCACTTGTATTTATACATAAAAGAGATTTTGACAAAACTTTAAAGAATTTAAAGCTGGCTATTCGTCTTAACCCCAAAGATTCAACATTGAAGAAAATTTATGAAACTGTTTTAAATGAAGAAATTATTTTTGCAGAATATACCAATTTAACCAATAGTAAAAAGAATTATAGCCAAAAAGAGGCTTTAGCCATATTAGATTTAATGAAAAGAAAAGAAAAATATATTCAATATGAGTGAATTATTACCCATACAGGAATTTAAATTCCAGGGGCAAACAGGATTTTATAAAGGTAAAGTAAGGGATGTTTATACATTTGGGGATAAATTATTAATGATTACCTCCAATAGGATATCAGCCTTTGATGTTATTTTACCAAAACCGATTCCCTACAAAGGACAGGTTTTAAATCAAATTGCCCAAGAATTTCTGAGGGCTACTGAAGATATTATTCCAAATTGGTTAGAATCCAATCCTGATCCCAATGTGGCATTTGGTATAAAATGTACTCCAATACCTATTGAAATGGTTATCAGAGGGTATGTGTCGGGGCATTTATGGCGTGTTTATAATTCTGGTGGAAGAGAAATTTGTGGTGTTTCACTCCCAGAGGGATTAAAAGAGAACTCCCAATTACCTTTTCCAATCATTACACCAACCACCAAAGCTTCCGAGGGACACGATGAAGACATTAGTGAAAAGGAAATTATCGAAAAGGGAATTGTTTCAAAAGAATTATGGGAAAAATTAAAATTGAAAACCCATCAACTATATGAGAGAGGTCAAGAAATTGCCAATAAAAAAGGATTGATTTTAGTGGATACCAAATATGAATTCGGACTAAATAAAAATCAAGAATTAATTTTAATGGATGAAATTCATACCCCAGACTCCTCTCGATATTTTTATTTAAATTCATATCAAGATTTATTAGACAAAGATTTACCTCAAAAACAGCTGTCCAAGGAGTTTGTTAGGGAATGGTTGATGGCTAATGGTTTTAGTGGTAAGGAAGGGCAAAATATACCTGAAATGCCAGAAGAGTTTATTTTAGAAATTTCAGAGCGTTATATTACTTTGTATGAAGAAATAATTGGAAAACCTTTTATAAAAGAAAACCAACATGATCTTAATAATAGAATTCAAAAAAACATTCAAAATTTTCTTCTAAAAAATGTCTAATCTTACTTATAAACTAGAACAGAATGAGAGTTATGCTTTAATTGATTGGAAAGCAAATGAACTTATTCAGTCGAATTCCCCTGAGTTAGAGGAAGCTATTCGAAATTTATTCAAAAAAGGCTATTCAAATTTAATTTTAAATATCAGTGGAATCGATGAATTTGATGGTTATGGAGTATCTTGTATTAGAAAAGGCACCAAGATTTGTACTAATGAAAATGGGCTATTTGTGATAGTTACAAAAAAAGAAGCGGTTCTTAATCGTTTGGATGCTGCTAATATTGACAATTTAACAATATTCAATACGGTATCTGAAGGCGTTGATGCCATATTTTTTAATGATATGGAGAATGATTTTCGGTCAGATGATGAAGATGATTCTTTAAATATGGATGAAAATTATGAAGATGAATTTTAAAAAATTGTATTCTTTAAAGATTATTTATACTTGAAAAATGATATTACTTATTAAGGAATATTATTTTGATTTTATTCTAAATATCAGAATTTATTTTTGATTATATTTATAGACTCGCAGGTTCTGATGTGTTTTTTCTTAATTTTTAGATTAAACTCCTGTGTGGTATTTATCGCTATTTATAGAAATTATTATATATTTTAATATGGGAATTAATTTTGACCAAAGTCTTTACAGAAATGAATTTGAGCACGATGCTTGTGGAATAGGATTTGTAGCCAATATGAAGGGCATTAAATCTCATCGGATTATCAAAGATGCAATTCAAATGTTAATTAGGATGGATCACCGAGGTGCCTGTGGTTGTGATCCAAATTCGGGTGATGGAGCAGGTATATTATTACAAATCCCTCATTCATTTTTTAAAGCGAAAGAAAAATCTCTCGGATTTATTATTCCTGAAGAAGGAGATTATGCTGCAGGAATGGTATTTTTATCCAAGGATTTAAAAATCCAAGGATTAACTAAAGAAATCATCCAAGAATCGGCGAGTAAATTAGGATTTAAAATATTAGGATATCGTCAATTACCAGTGGATAATTCAGATATTCAAGGTGCAGATTCCGGAAAAGTAGAACCATCGATCCAACAGATATTTATTAAAAAACCTGAAAATTTAAGTCAGGGGATAGAATTCGAAAGAAAATTATATGTTCTAAGACAATACCTTACAAAAAGAATTAATTTTGAAATTAAAGAATATAATGAAAATTTCTATTTTACTTCATTATCTTCCAAAACCATTATTTACAAAGGGATGCTTACAACTATGCAAGTCCCTAATTATTTTGATGATTTAAAAGAAGAAAATTTTGAATCTGCTTTAGCAATAGTCCATTCAAGATTTTCTACCAATACTTTTCCATCTTGGAAATTGGCTCAACCATTTAGATTTATTGCTCACAATGGAGAAATTAATACCGTTAAGGGTAATTCCTCATGGATTCAAGCACAATCGGCTTTATTTTCCTCTGAATACTTTACCCAAGAGGAGCTGGATATGATATTACCAGTTTGTCAGTTAGGGCAATCTGATTCAGCCATATTGGATAATGCTATTGAATTATTATACATGACAGGAAGGTCCCTTCCACATGTTATGATGATGCTTATTCCAGAAGCATGGGATGGAAATGAGTCTATTGAACAATACAAAAAAGATTTTTATGAGTATCATGCTTCCATGATGGAACCTTGGGATGGTCCTGCTTCCATTTCATTTACAGATGGTACAACGATTGGAGCAACCCTTGATAGAAATGGATTAAGACCCTCTCGTTTTTGGGTAACAGAAGATGATTTTGTCATCATGGCTTCCGAGGCAGGAGTAATTGATTTAGATCCAAAAACCATTGTTCGAAAAGGACGTTTACAACCTGGGAAAATGTTTGTTGTGGACATGAATGAGGGAAGAATTGTGCCAGATGAAGAACTAAAAGAAAAGATTTGTCAGCAAAAACCCTATGGTGAATGGTTAAGAAATAATAAGATTAGAGTTGAGGAATTACCAGAGGCAGGTTCAGAGTTTAAACAACTTAAAAACATGGATCTTTTGATTCGTCAGCAAGTCCATGGGTTTACTTCAGAGGATATACGAATCGTTTTAACTCAAATGGTTGAAACAGGAAAGGAAGCTTTGGGTTCAATGGGAATAGATACTCCATTGGCTGTTTTATCAGACAAAGCTCAACATCTTTCTTCATATTTTAAACAATTGTTTGCTCAGGTGACGAATCCTCCTATTGATTCAATCAGAGAGCGATCAGTTATGTCATTATTAACAGACATTGGAGGTTTAAGTAATTTATTGGAGGAGAGTCCTGCTCATTGTAGACAGATTGAAATGGAGCAACCAGTATTAAGAAATAAAGATTTAGAGAAAATTCGTTGGATTGACCATCAAGACTTCAATACCAAGTCGATTCATATTACCTTCAAAGCAAGTCATGAGGAAGGAGTATTAAAAAAGGCTTTGGATAAAATTTGTTCTTATGCTGAAGATGCTGTTGAAGATGGATATTCCATCATTTTATTAACTGATAGAGGTATTGATTCAACGCATGCGCCGATACCGTCTTTATTGGCTGTTTCTGCCGTTCATCATCATTTAATCAAAACTGGCAAAAGAGCCAATGTAGGTATTGTTGTTGAAGCTGGGGATGTATTTGAAACGCATCACTTCGCTACTTTAATTGGATTTGGGGCTTCTGCTATTAATCCTTATTTAGCTTTTGATACCATTAAACAAATGAAGGATGCAAATTTGGTTAATCAAAATCTTTCCTATGAAAAATTAGAGTATAATTATATTAAAGCAGTTAATGGGGAATTATTGAAGATATTTTCTAAAATGGGAATATCAACCTTACAATCTTATCAGGGGGCTCAAATTTTCGAGATTCTAGGTTTGGCAAAGGAGGTAGTTGATCAATATTTCACCAATACAGTATCAAGAATTGGGGGAATAGGATTGGATACAATTGCAAAAGAAGCGCTTGTGAAACATTATGCAGGTTATCACATGCATTCAATGGAAAATCCTAAATTAGAAGTAGGAGGAATTTACCAGTGGAAACAAAGAGGAGAGGAGCATTTGTTTAATCCTGCTTCAATCCATTTATTGCAACAAGCTACTAAAAAGAATGACTATCAATTATTCAAGAAATACTCGGATTTAATAAATAGTCAAGATAAAAAAGTGGTAACCCTAAGAGGTTTATTGAAATTTAAAGAATCGAAGTCAATCCCTCTTTCAGAGGTAGAATCGATTGAAAATATCATGCAGCGTTTTGCCACAGGCGCTATGTCTTTTGGCTCAATTTCATATGAGGCACATACGACACTGGCAATTGCGATGAATCGAATTGGAGGTAAATCAAATTCAGGAGAGGGAGGGGAAGATCCTATTCGATTCCAACCGTTGGAAAACGGAGATTCGATGAATTCTGCAATTAAGCAGGTCGCATCTGGTCGATTTGGGGTTACATCCTATTATCTAACCAATGCAAAGGAATTACAAATAAAGATGGCTCAAGGGGCAAAACCTGGAGAGGGTGGACAATTACCAGGACATAAAGTGGATGATTGGATAGGAAAGACGCGGAATTCAACCCCAGGAGTAGGATTGATATCACCACCACCGCATCATGATATTTATTCTATTGAAGATTTAGCTCAATTAATATTTGATTTAAAAAATGCTAATAGAGATGCAAGAATTTCCGTGAAACTTGTTTCAGAAGCTGGTGTTGGTACAGTAGCCACAGGTGTAGCCAAGGCCCATGCCGACCATATCTTGATTTCAGGTTATGATGGAGGTACAGGGGCATCTCCGCTTTCTTCAATCAGACATGCAGGTTTACCATGGGAATTAGGTTTAGTTGAAACACATCAAACATTGGTAAGAAATCGTTTGAGAGGTAGAGTGACCGTTCAAACGGATGGACAAATTAAAACAGGTAAAGATATTGCAATAGCCGCGCTATTAGGAGCAGAGGAATTTGGTGTAGCAACAGCCGCTTTGGTAACCGCAGGTTGCATCATGATGAGAAAATGTCATTTAAATACTTGTCCTGTTGGGGTCGCTACTCAAAGGCCTGAATTAAGAGCCTTGTATACAGGAGATCCTAATCATGTGGTTAATTTGTTCCAATTCTTAGCCCAAGAAATGAGAGAAATTATGGCCGAATTAGGATTTAGAACAATAAATGAAATGATTGGTCGAGTGGATGCATTAGAAATCAAGGATTTAAGCAATCACTGGAAATTTAAGAATTTAG
This sequence comes from uncultured Cytophagales bacterium, assembly GCA_964645295.1. Taxonomy (GTDB): domain Bacteria; phylum Bacteroidota; class Bacteroidia; order Cytophagales; family Spirosomataceae; genus CAZVFE01. The sequence continues at coordinate 20,506 of CAZXZK010000029.1, forward strand.
ATTTAACTCCTTTGATCAATCCGGAATTTGCTCAAACAGATATTCCAAGATTTAAATGTGAACCTCAAGACCATGGAATAGACAATCAACTTGATTGGGAAATTCTAAAAATAGCTGAAACAGCTTTAAAAACAGGAGAAAAAGTATTCGGAGAACTTAGTATTAATAATGTTTCAAGAACTGTTGGAACTATATTATCAAACGAGATTTCCAAAATTTACCAAGATAAAGGTTTACCAGAAGATACCATAAATATCTTATTTAAGGGAACGGCAGGACAATCTTTTGGAGCCTTTGCAACCAAGGGCATTACTTTTAAATTAGAAGGCGATGCAAATGATTACATTGGAAAAGGATTATGTGGAGCAAAACTAATTGCCTATCCTGATCCATCTGCCCCATTTAAGGCTTCTGAGAATTCCATTGTCGGAAATGTGTCTTTTTACGGTGCAACAGGTGGAGAAGCCTATTTATCAGGCATGGCAGGTGAGAGATTTTGTGTTAGAAACTCTGGTGCCAAAGTAGTTGTTGAAGGAATAGGTGATCATGGTTGTGAATACATGACCGGTGGCTTAGCCATTATTTTAGGAGATACTGGGAGAAATTTTGCCGCTGGGATGTCTGGAGGTGTTGCTTATATTTTTGATGAAAAAAATAATTTTGAATCAAAAGTGAATAGAGAAATGGTAGAGGTAACTGATTTAACCCAAGAAGATAAAAATATCTTAAAAATCTATCTAACAAACCATGTAAATTATACGAATTCAATTAAAGGTAAGAAGATATTAGATAATTTTGATTTGATGACAACAAGATTCAAAAAAGTCTTACCAATAGATTATAGAAATGCATTGGCAAGTAGAAATTTAAATATTTCTGAGATTTTAGAAGATAAAAATAGAGTTTATAAAGATATTATAATTGACGTAAAGAAGAAGTAATATGGGAAAGCCAACTGGATTTTTAGAAAACGATAGAAAAGGGCCAGCAAAGCGCTCAGTAGCTGAGAGGGTTGAAGATTATTATGAAATTGAATTACCTCCAGTTTATGAAAATACCCAAGAACAAGCTTCAAGGTGTATGGACTGTGGAACTCCTTTTTGTCATAA
>CAZXZK010000029.1:21624-21961 GCA_964645295.1 uncultured Cytophagales bacterium
TTATTATTTTTTAAAAAATTTCCCTTGGATAAATTCGTGGAATTATTACCCGATGAAAAACTAAATGAACAATCAGCACGTTGTATGAATTGTGGTGTCCCCTTTTGTCACAATGGATGTCCTTTAGGAAATATTATTCCAGAATTTAATGATGCTGTTTATGATCAAAACTGGAAATATGCCTATGAAATATTAAGTTCTACAAATAATTTTCCAGAATTCACAGGAAGGATTTGTCCTGCCCCCTGTGAATCATCTTGTGTTTTGGGTATTAATAAACCACCAGTAACTATTGAAATGATTGAAAAATCGATCATTGAAAAAGCTTTTGAAAGGG
>CAZXZK010000029.1:22040-22561 GCA_964645295.1 uncultured Cytophagales bacterium
ATATCTCTTTAGAAGAATTGTATCAAGAGTTTGATGCGATTGTGGTTGCAACAGGGTCAACTACTCCTAGATTGATACCTGTCAAAGGAAATGAAGCTAAAGGAATTTATCCAGCCATGGAATTTTTGTCTTTGCAAAATAAAAGAGTTTCCAATAAACCACTGGAGTTTAATCATAAAGGGCTTCCATTTAAAGAAAATGATTTGGTTGCAACCGGTAAAAATGTGGTCGTGATTGGAGGTGGAGATACTGGATCAGATTGCGTAGGTACTTCTAATAGACAAAAAGCAAAATCAATTACTCAAATTGAAATTATGCCTAAACCTCCAGAGGAAAGAGCTGAGTCTACCCCGTGGCCAAATTGGCCATTAATGCTTAGAACTTCAACTTCTCATGAGGAAGGAGCCAATAGAATGTGGTCTATCGCATTACAAGAATTTGTAAAAGATGATAATGGAAACTTAAAAGGACTAATAATTGGAGATATCATCTATAAAAACACAGATGGTCAATTAAATCAA
>CAZXZK010000030.1:0-5901 GCA_964645295.1 uncultured Cytophagales bacterium
TTATCAAATTACAATAAAAAATTTAACATCTCAACCTGTTAAGATAATTAGTAGAAACTGGAAAATCTGGGATAGTTTTGGAATAAAAGAAGAAATTGTAGGAATGGGAGTTGTTGGACTTCAACCAATTATTAAACCTTACGAATCTTTCAGCTATACCTCTGGTTGTCCGACTATCAGTAATTTTGGGAAAATGCAAGGTTATTATCAATTAATAAATTTGGAAAATAATCAAAGCTTTAATGTAAATATTCCTCCTTTTGAATTAATTACGCCTTTCGTTTTAAATTAATGTTAAACCGATTAAAGTTTCTTTTAAAATCACAAAATAATCAGGAATTACATTCTCCTTTTGTATTTGATTTATACATGAATCTAATTAAACCGAATTTAGGCAATTTTGATGAAAAAAAATTCCTTTATGAATTAAAACAATATTATCCCAATAATAAAATAATCCTGGTTGATGAAATAAATGGGGAATTAGTTTCTAGTAAAATAAATGAAATAGCCTTAATTTTAAAACCCTATCAAAATAATAAAAGGAAAGAGCTTTATTCGAGAATTTCACGGAAAAAGGATACGATATTTAGCATTGATTTCTATCATGGGGTCATTTTCACCTTTGATCCAATTGCTCCTAAACAGCATTTTTATTTACGCTAAAATTGGTTTAATTAAATTTCCAGCAACATCTGTTAATCTAAAATTTCTTCCTTGAAATGGATAAGTCAATTCCTCATGATCCAATCCGAGAATATGCAAGATAGTAGCTTGAAGATCGTGAATATGGGCTTTTCCATTAACACCATAATATCCAATCTCATCTGTTTCACCATAGGTAAAACCTTTTTTTACACCCGCGCCTGCCAACCAAATCGTAAAGGCATCTGGATGATGATCTCTTCCCATGAATGGTGCAGGCTTATTATCTCGATTTTCTTGCATTGGTGTTCTTCCAAATTCACCACTCCAAACAACTAAAGTTTCATCTAATAGTCCTCTTTGTTTTAAATCAAGAATCAAGGCGGACATGGCCTGGTCGGTTTCTAAGCATTTATTTCGTAAACCAATTTCTAATGCTTCTCCAGCACTACTACCATGGGTATCCCAACCCCAATCATATAATTGAACAAAGCGTACACCATTTTCCACTAATTTTCTAGCTAATAAGCAATTATTTGCAAAAGAGGGTTGACCAATGGTAGTGCCATATAAATTATGAATATAAGTTGGTTCATTTTTGATGTCCATGAGTTCAGGAACAGAAGTTTGCATTCTAAAGGCCATTTCATATTGAGAAATTCTGGCTAAGATCTCTGGATCTTGGTATTCCTGATATTCTAATTCATTGATTTTATTGATTGCATCAATAGTTGACTTTCTTAGCTCAGTTGAAATATCTCCTGGGTTTTCAACAAATAAAACAGGTTCACCTGTTGACCGACACTGAACTCCTTGAAATTTTGAAGGTAAAAAACCTGAGCCCCAAATACTTTTACCTGCTTCAGGATATTTACCTCCGGAGGTTAATACAATAAAACCTGGTAAATTTTGGTTTTCAGATCCAAGACCATAAACAGCCCAAGAACCAATACCTGGTCTTCCCAATCTTGCACTTCCTGTTTGCATAAATAATTGAGCAGGAGCATGATTAAATTGGTCAGTATGCATCGCTTTTAAAAAACATACCTCATCAACCACCTTTTGAAAATAGGGTAAATAATCCGACACCCAAGCACCTGATTGACCATATTGGTTAAATTTACCTTGTGGACCTAACATTTTGGGGATTCCACGAATAAAAGCAAACGTTTTACCTTCGAGAAATTCTTCTGGACAATCCCTCCCATTCCATTTTACTAATTCAGGTTTATAATCAAATAATTCAAGTTGGGAGGGTGAACCGGCTTTATGGATATAAATAACATGCTTTGCTTTCGGCAATAATTTTGAAATTTTAGAGGGATTGGTTTCTACCTGAGGTTGGGAACCTGTTGAACAAGAATTTAATAAAGAACCCAAGGCCATTATACCCATTCCGGTAGAACATTCTTTAATAAAATGCCTTCTTGTTAAATATTCTTTTGCTCTATTTTCTAAATCTTCCGTTATCATTCTTTCGTAATAAATTCATCTAAGTTAATTAAAGCAGAACCCAAAATTTGGTATGATTTTAATTTAATTTCATCTTCACTCAAAGATTTATTATTTGAAAACTCTTTCCATGATGTTTTGTAAAGATTTTCTAATATACCTAATTTTTCAGGTGTTATATCCTTGAAGACCATGTTTTTATAAGAATGACGAATATTTAACCTTAAATCATTTGAATGATTTTTCATGGTTAATCCAATATGATTTGAAATATTGACATAAGCTGAGTCATTTAATAATACCAAAGCCTGAAGGGGTGTATTTGTATTAATTCTACGAACTACACAAACCTCTCTACTAGGAGAATCAAAAGTAAATTGAGATGGATAAGGGCCAGTTCGCCTTGTAAAAATATAAATAGCTCTTCGATATTGTTCATCTGTTGAATCTTGATTCCAGACTAGATTTGAATTTACAGCCTGCCAAATACCATCTGGTTGATAAGGCATAATAGGTTTCCCAAACATTTTTTTATTTAATAAACCAGAAACAGCTAGTGCTTGGTCTCTGATTGTTTCTGAACTTAATCGAACACGTGGAAAATAAGATAAAAATTTATTTTCAGGATCGTTCTTTATGGCAGATTTATTTCGAATAGAAGATTGTTTATACGTATTGGATAAAACAATCTCTTTAATTATTTCTTTTGGTTTAAAACCATATTCATGAACGAATTGGTAAGCCAAATAATCTAATAATTCTCGATGTGTTGGTTCGGCACCTTGAGAACCTAAATCCTCTAAGGTAAAAACAATTCCTTTTCCAAATAATTGCTCCCAAAAACGATTAACCATATTTCGGGCAAACAGTGGATTTTGAGGATCTGTTATCCAATAAGCTAATCCTAATCGATTTCTTGGATATTCCTTTTTAAAGGAATGCATAAATTCTGGAACATCCGGTTGAACTTCTTTCCCATGAACCAACCAATTTCCTCGAACAAATTCATGCGTTTTTCTAGCATAATCCTCTGGCATTTCAAGATAAATAGGGAAATTTACTGTTCTCAAGGACATTATCGAAATAAAATCATCCCACTGATTTTTAGAAAGATTCAATTCTGGAAGCAAGGCAAACCAAGTTATATTAATAACATCGGTTCTGCTTCCTTTTAAGGTTGGGTTAATAGCCTCTAAATATAAATCTACCTTTTCATCAAATGTTGGCATATCCACTAATTCCATTTGATACCCCTTCTTATTTAAATATATTTTTTTGATAATTTTCCCTGTTGGGCTACCGTGACGAATATTGAGTATTCCTCCCGGCTGGCTGACACCATAATTAATTAACCATTTTGGCTTACCATTCATGGAAATTTGAGGTAGACGACAAGAACCTTTATGCCTTAAACCAATCCTAGTTCCACCGTTTAATGCGCCTTCTTTAAAATTATCTGCATGATGGGCATAAATACGAGGTTCAAAGAATTCGATAAATCTTTTAATAAAATCAATTTGTGGAACTGTTTGATTTGTCAAGGACTGAAAAAAAGCTTTTATTTCTTTTTCTTGGTCTTGATTAAAGGTTCTAATAAATGGTGCTTCATCTCCCGTATCTTCATCACGAGTATTATTTAAAAATGCCATAAATTCATAATATTCCTCATTCCGAATAGGATCATAAGGGTGAGAATGGCATTGAACACAGGAAAAAGTTGTACCGTGTAAAGCATCCCAAGTGGTATTCACACGATCTAGGATAGCTGCTACACGAAATTCTTCATCCACGGTACCTGTTTCATCATTATTCATGGTATTACGATGAAAACCCGTAGCAATATAATCCTCTCTTTGGGGATTTTCGATCATATCACCTGCTAATTGTTTAATGATAAAATCTTTAAAGGAAATATTATTATTGAGGGATTTAATGACCCAATCTCGATAAGCCCAAATTGTTCTTCCATTATCTTTTTGATAACCCCTAGAATCAGAATAACGTGCTAAATCTAACCAAGAACTAGCCCATTTTTCGCCGAAAGCGGAGGAATTAAGAAGTGAATCGACTATCTTCTGATAATGTTGGTTTGAAGGGTTCGCTTTAAATTGATTAATTAATTCAAGACTCGGAGGAAGGCCTGTGATATCTAAGGATACTCGTCTTAATAAAATCTCAGGACTAGCTTGATCAGAAGGATCCAGATTAATTTCTTTCAACTTTTCAAGGATATAGGCATCAATTGGGTTTTTATCGAAACGATCTGAATTATATACTCTTTGAAAAAAGTTTGAAACTTTGGGGATAATAGGTTCCTTAACAGGTAAATAAGCCCAATGATCCTCCCATTTAGCCCCTTGATTAACCCATTTTTTTAAAATTTCAATTTCTTCCTGACTTAGGGCTGGCTTTTTATAGGGCATCCTTTCCTCGGGATCCTTGCTTGTTAATCGGCTAATAAACTCAGAATCCTCCGCGTGAAAAGGGATGATCGAAGGTTTACCTGAAGCAGTGATTTGTAATGCTTCTTCATGAAATAATAAACTAAATTCTCCTTGTTTTTTTACTCCTCCATGACAAGAAATGCAATGTTTATTTAGAATTGGTTTAACATCTGCACTATAAGAAACTTGAACTGGAAAAATAAATCTATATGAAAATAAGAAAAGGATTAAAATACCTGAAATAACAATTAAGATATTTGATTTCTTAAAAATATTCATAACTAAGGCTTATACTTATGAAAGTAAATTTATGATAAAATCTACTAAAATTAAATAATAAACCTTAGTTTTGAAAAATTGTTTAATTTGGCTTCGCCAATTCTACATTGACTTTTTTTCCCTTAATTGTGGCTCCAACCATTCGATTTAAAACTTGTGTTTTAAATTCTTGCGGAATATCAACATAGGAATGTTTATCTTCGATTTGAATATGTCCTAAAGAAGCCCCAGGAATACCTGTTTCTCCTGCAATCGCACCGACAATATTGGATGGAGAAATTTTGGCATTAAAACCTATATTAATAAATAATTTAACCATTCCTTCATTAGAATATGGTCTTCCACTTTTATCTGATCTAGGTCCTTTCATTCTGCCTTCCCCCCTTCTTTCTCTTTCACGTTCTCTACCTCGATCTCTACCACGATCTCTTCCCCTATCACGGTCTCTTCCTCCTTTAAAATCTCTTCCAGCGTCTCTAAATTTATGAGACTGACCTGGATCAAAACCTAATTGACTATCTTCTAATAATTCAGATTCATTTACCCCCATTAACATTTTTGTCATGGTCGTAATTATTTGATCTGAAGAATATCCATCTATTTTTAAGGCATCAACAACATCAGAAAACTGATTATTATTGGAGTTTTTCTCTATTTGATTCTTTACATTTGAAATAAATAGCTCCTTTTTAACATTGATGATATCTTTAAAGGAAGGTATTTCTGCTTTCTCAATTTTTACTTTGGTATAACGCATGATATCATTCATTCTGGTAATATCTGGATATGTTACTAAACTAAAAGAAATACCTTTCTTACCTGCTCTACCTGTTCGACCAATACGATGAACATAATATTCTGAATCCAATGGTACATCATAATTAATAACGCCATCTACGTTTTCAACATCCAAGCCTCTTGCTGCAACATCGGTTGCGACAAGAATATTGATTTGACCATTCCTAAAACGATTCATTACAATATTTCTTTGATTTTGACGTAAATCTCCATGTAAACCTTCCGCATTATAACCCTTAGAAATAAGGGCTTCGGTTAATTCATCTACACGAACCTTTTGATT
>CAZXZK010000030.1:5911-12027 GCA_964645295.1 uncultured Cytophagales bacterium
AAAAAATAAAAATTAAATTAAAGCCATAAAAATCAATAATTCTAGAAGTAACCTCAATTTTGGCAGATGATTTTACATTAAAATATAATTGTTGAATATTTTCATTCGTAATTTCATTTTTTACTACTCTTACTAATTCAGGATTTTTCTGAAATTTTTTGGTAAGTCCAAGAATTTCCTTTGGCATAGTTGCTGAAAACAAAATTGTTTGTTTTTCCTCTGGCATTAAAGATAAGATAGTATTAATATCATCAATAAAACCCATGGCAAGCATTTCATCTGCTTCATCTAAAACAGCCATTTTAACATGATTTAATTTTAAAACCTTTCGATTAATCAAATCAATCACTCTTCCAGGGGTACCTACTACTATGTTAGAACCAGATTTTAATTTTTTAATTTGTTTATCAATTGGATCACCTCCATAAACAGTTGTAACATAAATACCAGAGGAGAATTGAGCTAATTTTTTAATTTCTTCTGTTACTTGAAGAGCTAATTCTCTTGTAGGACACAGAATCAATGATTGTGTGTTTCGATCATCATGATCAATCATTTCAATAATTGGAATACCAAAAGAGGCTGTTTTACCGGTACCTGTTTGGGCCTGACCAATAACATCTTTACCTTGAAGGATAATTGGAATTGAACTTGCTTGAATTGGAGACGCATACACGAATCCCATAGCTTCTACAGCTTTTAATGAGTTTTCCGATATGGATAACTCATTGAATTTAATTTTTTCTTTCATTATTTTTTTAGAATTAAAACACTTCTATTTAATTCTAATTGCCAACATAAGAAAAAAACAGCTGTGTTTTGCACAAATACAATGCAATTTATGCAAAATAAATCGTATAAAAAAATTAAATTGTATTATTTTAATATTTAACTACTTAGTAACTCGAATGCTGATCTGAGAATTTAGTGAAAATTCAGGGTCAGGTTTTGGCAGGTAATTTGAATCAATTTTTATTCTTTTAACGGAAATTCCTTCGCCTACCAATCTATTTTTTAAAAAAAAACTTCTTCTTTCTGCTGATTTATTTCCAAATTCAGAAAACGCTTTAATCAATATTTCTGAATGATTATTGTAATAGAGAATTCGATAAATATCTCTTAAAAATCCTTCTCTATTTTCAATTAATTCATCATTCACAGAAGAAAAACCAATTTCAAAAGCCATAATGGCCAGGGTGTCATTTTGTATGGATGGGTCATTTAAAAATTCAATGACAGAAACTAAAGAAGAAGAAGCAATTAAATCAATGGTATGGTCTTCATCTAATTGATATTGATAAGTTGAATCTTCTTTGAATTTTAAAGCCTTTAACCTTTCTAATTCCAAACTATCTTTTAGCAATTCTAATTCTTGCTTTTCAATAATTTCATTGGATGGATTACCAGAATTTGAAGGTTTTCTATCTACAAACCAATAAACCATCAAACTTAATAAACAAAGTAAAACAAAACCCATCATCCAGAATGATTTACTAATCAATATAGATTTAAGTCTCGATATAAAAATATGAATGGAAGAAGGTTCTAAAATAGAGGAGTTTGTATCATCAAATTGAATATTTAATTTAAATGCAAGTTCTTTAAATTCTAATGTTTTTGAATAGGAATAATATTTACTATTAAATTCGTTTACCAAAAATAATGCTAGAGTTTCTTTTCCATTTTTCTCAATAAATTTAGTTTCATGGAAGATATTTAATAATGAAAAACCCAAAAAATAGGCTAATAATTCCTCAAATTTTTTATTTGAGGTTTTAAATTTTACCGCATAATCAATAATCACAACTGATTTTAAATTTCCGTATAAAAAATCTAAAACTCTTTGACCTAATACTCGGGTATTCTCCGAATCAAAATCTATATTTTCAGTGGGTTTAATAGATTCAATTTCTTTTAAAACTCGGTTAAATAGATATTTATTTCCAACCGATTTATAAAGTCCGGATACGACAATTAAATCTAAACAAAAAAGAAAATTTTCTATAAGGAAAAGGGATTTCCCTTTTGCTTTCACTTCAGAAGAAATTTCTAATTGATCAAAAGAGGTTATATCATTTAAAAAAAACATTTTAACTAAATAGGTAATAATTATTTTTTATTAAAATTAGTCAATAGGAAAAGAATTATCATTAACAATTCAAAAAACTTATTAAATAAGTTTAAATTTGCAGAATGAAAAAGGTATTATTTATCGATAGAGATGGAACCATTATCGTTGAGCCCCCTATTGATTTTCAGGTAGATTCTTTGGAAAAACTGTCATTTTTGCCGGGGGTAATCAAGTATTTAGGAAAAATTGCTAATGAATTAGATTATGAATTAGTCCTTGTAACGAATCAGGATGGATTAGGAACAAGTTCCTTTCCTGAAGACAGTTTTTGGCCCGCTCAAAATAAAATGATGGAGATTTTACAAGGAGAGGGAATCCATTTTTTAGCTGTGCATATTGATAAATCCTTTGAAAAGGAGAATCTTGAAACCCGAAAACCAGGAATAGGGATGCTGAAAGAATATTTTTCAGCTGATTATGATTTAATAAATTCGATTGTTATTGGAGACCGTCTAACAGATATTCAATTGGCCAAAAATTTGGGAGCAACTGGGATTTTATTGAATGGACCCCAAGTAGCCAAGGAACTAGAGCATGTTATTGTAAAAAAGGCTAATTCTTGGGAAGAAATTTACAATACCTTAAAATTTCCTGAAAGAAAGGTCATTCATGAGCGCAATACAAAAGAAACTCAAATTAAAATTACCTTAAATTTAGATGGAAAGGGAAATTCAACAATTTCTACTGGCCTTCATTTCTTTGATCATATGTTGGAGCAAATCGCCAAACATGGGGGTTTTGATTTAGAAATTGCATGTCAGGGAGATTTAGAAATTGATGAACACCATACTATAGAAGATACAGGTTTAGCCTTAGGAGAAGCCTTTATAAAAGCATTAGGAAATAAAAAAGGAATCAACCGTTATGGATTTTTATTACCAATGGATGATTGTTTGGCACAAGTCGCCTTGGATTTTGGTGGCCGAAATTGGCTGGTATGGGAAGCTGAATTCAATCGTGAGATGATTGGTCAAGTTCCAACTGAAATGTTCTTTCATTTTTTTAAATCATTTTCAGATGCTTCAAAATCCAATTTGAATATTAAAGTGGAAGGAGACAATGAGCACCATAAAATAGAAGCAATATTCAAAGCTTTTGCAAAATCATTGAAAATGGCAACTGAAATTGATCGAAAGAATCCAGATTTATTACCTAGTACAAAAGGGACTATATAATTTTAGAAATTTTTAAATAAGATTTCAACTAATCTATTTTTATCATTATTTTTGTTAAAAATCAAAAAACATGGGAATCGAAGGAGCTTCATTTTTTATTATTTTATTTGGAATTTCAATCTTAGTGGGAATGAAATTGCAAAAAATATTTAACGAAAGAGGAAAATAGTTTAGATTAATTTTTCATCCGCAAAAGAAAAGTATTGGTTACTACCGATTATTAAATGGTCCAGAATTTGAATATCCATCAATTTGGCGATTTGAATAATTCGGTAGGTCAGTTTTTTATCTGCTTCACTGGGCTTTAATTGTCCGGAAGGATGATTATGAACTAAAATAAGTGAAGAAGATAATAATTGAAGGGCTGATTTAAAGATCATCTTTGGGTCTACATAAGCACCTGCCACGCCTCCTATACTTATTCTTTCCATTTTTATTAATTTACCAGCTCGATTTAAATGGATAATCCAAAATTCTTCATGCCGTAAATCCATCAAATCAGATTTGATTAATTCAAAAGCCAGGAAAGAACTATCAATAATCAAGTTGTCTTGAGTAACCAATTCTTTATGCCTCCTTCTACCTAATTCTAAAGCAGAAAGTAAAAGACTTGCTTTAGCAAAACCTATTCCTTTAGTTTGCTTTAATTCTTCAAAACTTAAACGAGATAAATTTGAAAGATTATAATCACTTCTTTTTAATAACTCTTCCGAGATCTCATAAACCGATTGTGATTCAATCCCTGAACCAATGATTATGGACAATAATTCAAGATTTGATAAACTATCCTTCCCATCACGCATCAATTTTTCTCTTGGCTTGTCCATTTTCTATTTTTGAACAAATTTAAAATAAAGACAAAAAAAAATCTCGCCCGAAAGCGAGATTATCAATGCATTGGTAAAATAAGATTAAGCTGCTACTTTATTCACTAACTTTGCTAATTTTGATTTTTGATTAGCTGCTTTATTTTTATGTATAATATTTTTCTTGGCAAGTTTGTCTAAAGAAGATGATACTTGCTTATATAAATCTAACACAATGGATTTATCAGTTGTTAAACGCAATTTCTTTATCAAAGTACGTGTAGACTTATATTGATATCTATTACGTAAACGTTTTGACTCGTTTGCTCTGATTCTCTTAATTGCGGATTTATGATTTGCCATTCTTTCTTAATATTTAAAATTAGACTGCAAAATTATAGAAAATGAATTTAATTAACAAACCTAATACTAAAAAATTTATCATAATAATAGGAATCCTTTTTTTTCCGATTCAAAATAGCTTTACAAAATGGGGTTTTTATGCGCATAAAAAGATAAATGAAATGGCTATTTATACTCTTCCTGATGATTTAAGGAGCTTTTTTTTGAAAAATAGCCATGCCATTATCTCATTAGCCGTATTGCCAGATCAAAGGAGATATAGTATGGATTCAGAAGCAGAAAAACACTATATGGATTTAGATTTTTATTTGGAACAAGCAATTTTTTTGAATGACTCTATCCCCTACTCACAAAAAATTCATTTTTTTAATAAAGAACAATTAGCCTCTCACGGCATTGCAGCTTGGAATTTACCGATTGTATATCGATCCTTGGTTCGAGCTTTCATGAGAAAAGATTCTGATGAGATCATAAAGCGAGCCGCGGAATTAGGACATTACTTGGCAGATTTGCATGTCCCTTTGCATACTACTTCCAATTATGACGGACAAAAAACGGGTCAAACGGGATTACATAGTTTTTGGGAATCCAAAATTCCTGAATATGTTGGAAACCAAATAATTGATTTTACAGGTAAAGCCAGTTATATTTCAAAAGTAGAAGATTCTACCTGGAAATGGATATTTCAATCTTATAAACTAGTAAATGAGGTTTTAAAGAAAGAACAATTTATCCGAAAAACAATTCCGAAGGGAAAACTATATACTTATGAAAAAAGAGGAAATAATTTAATACGAATTGAATCTAAGATATTCATAGAAAAATTCCACCATTCTTTAGATGGAATGGTGGAAAATCAATTCAATCTTTCTATAAAGCATTTAGGAGATTTATGGTATACGGCCTGGTTAGAAGCAGGTGAACCACCCTTAATCGATTAGTTTAAATATTCTTCTCCAACGGATACCGCCCGAAAACAAGCCTTTGGAATTATCCAAACTCATCCAAATTAAGATGGGTTTTCCTACAATATGATCTTCAGGAACAAATCCCCAAAAACGAGAATCTTCTGAATTATGACGGTTATCTCCCATCATAAAATAATAATTTTGTTTAAAAGTATATTCATTTAAAGGTTTTCCATTTTGAGTAAGTATACCATTGGAATATTCAATACCTTCATTCCCCTCATAATTTTTAATAACTTCCCAATATGCCTTTGTATTTTTTTGATCTAAAGAAATTTTCATGCCTTCGGCAGGGACAATTAATGGACCAAAATAGTCTCTGTTCCAATGAAAATCTGTGGTATCATGGGGATATATATCCACATAAGTAGCGGTTTCAGAATCCATAAAACCTTTATAATCTACCTCAAAACTAGGATTATCTTTTAATAATTCATCTAATCTTGTTTTAGAGGTATTTAATCGATAGCCCACCAATTGATTATTTTCATCGCCCAAGGGTATCCAATCGGAAGATTCATAATTTGAATTACCGGAATTTCGAATACCATATTGATCAAAAAAATCTGCGTTTAAGGATTCTTTTGTTTTTAGGAAAACTGGATGCTGCATAAAAGCTGGGTTCTCCATTGGTTTTCCATTCGTATATACTTGTTGGGCTTTAATTTCTAGG
>CAZXZK010000030.1:12037-21641 GCA_964645295.1 uncultured Cytophagales bacterium
CTAGGGTATCTCCTGCTACGGCGACACATCTTTTTACATAGAAGGTCCTTAGATCTACCGGAGCATCTCCATCTGGTCCATAATTAGGAACATTAAAAACAACGGGATCCCCTTGTTTAACTTCAGAAAAACCTGGTAACCGAAAAATTGGAAGATTCATCCATTCTAAATAAGATGGTATATCAGTAAACCAAATTTTTTGGTGAGTTAAGGGGATTTGCAGAGGTGTTTTAGGGGTCCTTACTCCGTAATGTAATTTTGATACAAATAAAAAATCTCCTACCATTAAAGAACTCTCCATGGAGGGTGTTGGAATTGTATACGCTTCAAAAATAAAGAAACGAATTAAGGTGGCTGCCGTAATAGCAAAAACCATTGAATCTAACCATTCTCTGAAAGGTGATTTTTTCTTTGGTGTCTTAGGTGAATTTTTTGATTTTTCCATTTAATTATAATTTAAGCATGTCATCCATGCCTAGTACTCCTTTTTTATCTTTTACCCATTCTGCCGCAATGACTGCACCAAGGGCAAATCCCTGTCTAGAAAAAGCATGGTGTTTAATTTCTAATTCATCAACGCTTGAAATGTATTTTATTGAATGGGTGCCGGCTAAGGCTCCTTCTCTTTGAGACCAAATTGGTACCTCCCATCGTTTGGTATTTGATTATTTACCCAGTTTTTAAAACTCGGATTATTCTCTATAATTCCTTCTGCAATGGTAATTGCAGTTCCAGAAGGCGAATCTTTTTTTTCCGTATGATGAATTTCATTAGTATACAAAGAATAGCCATCTTGATTTTTCATTAAATTAGCAAAAAGCTTATTTAATTTAAAAAAGAGATTTACCCCAATAGAATAATTTGACGTATAAAAGAAGGTCCCTTGATTATTCTCTGTCAAATCAATAATTTCATTTTTCTTTTTTAACCAACCGGTAGTTCCTGAAACTACTGGAATATGATTGGATAAAAGAGATTTAATATTTTCAAATGCGGCATCTGGGTGAGAAAATTCAATTGCAATATCGATATTTGAGGTAGAAATTTGATTTATTTCATTTGCATTATTCAAATCAATAATGGCACCAATTTGATGACCTCTCTCTTTTGCAATAGCTTCTATAGCCTTTCCCATTTTTCCATAACCAATTATTGCTATTCTCATTATTTTTTAAATTTCAAACTAATCGATAATCCTGCAAGATATTCAAAATTATTCATATTTAAATGAAAATCTGGCTCCCATTGTAAACTTATATTATCCGAGACATCAAATGTTTTAAGGTGTGCAGAAACATTGGCATCAATAACATTAAAACCCCACATAACAGCCAGGCCTATGATGGACAAATCTCTGTTCCTTCTATATCCATCATTAATTCTTTTCAATTGATTAATATCCAAATTTCTGATAGTGCCATCTTCGTAGGGAACTTCGGTTGTTTTTGGTGGAATATAGGATGGGTCATCTGCATGCGGTGAAACAATATAATAGTATTCCCGATATTTTTTATAACGTCTATTGTTATAACGGATAATGGAAGCCACTGTCGCAAAGCCCCCATAAACGATTGGTAATTTCCAATATTGACGATTATTTATTTGACCTAGACCAGGAAATATAGCCGATTTAATAGTAGATACCCTTGGTACGATGGTATGCAATGAATCTTTATTAGGACTTTGTCCATCAAGAATAATAACCACCAATAAGAAAAAAATTAATAAACTAAATTTTGGTATCATTGCACCAATTATTTATTCAAACTATTTATTAAATCCTCTAATTCTTGAGCGGATTTTACAGCGATTTTTATTTCTCCTTTCCCATTTTTATCCAATTTAAGTGAAACAGGGAGGTCAAAGATAGTTTTTAAACTATTTAAATAAATACTGGATTTTACATTTGGTTGTTTTTCCTTATCAGTGGTTTTTTTATAGGACGAATCCTGCTTGATGGCAGCCTCTAATTGTCTGACCGACCAACCTTGGGAAATGGTTTTTTCAGCAAATTCAATAAGTTTAACTTGATTCTCGATACCTACCAAGCATCGAGCATGACCCATGGATATTTGATTATTTCGGATAGCAATTTGAATATCAGCTGGAAGTTTTAATAATCTTAAATAATTGGTTACTGTACTCCGATTTTTACCCACCCGCTCACTTAATTCCTCTTGTTTTAAATTGCATTCCTTCATTAATAACTTATATGAAAAGGCAATCTCTATGGCGTTTAGGTTTTCTCTTTGAATATTTTCGATAAGGGCCATTTCAATCATTTGCTGATTATCGGCTGATCGAATATAGGCAGGGATGTTTTTGAGACCTGCTAATTTGGAAGCTTGAAGTCTACGTTCACCGGAAATTAATTGATATTTTCTATTAGTAATTTTCCTAACTGTAATGGGTTGAATGATCCCGTGAACTTTTATTGATTCAGACAATTCCTCTAATGCAGATTGATCGAAATGCTCTCTTGGCTGATACGGGTTAGTATCAATTAAATTAATATCAATTTCTTCCATTAAATCCGAGGCCTGATAAATCTCTGTAATATTGGAATTTGAATTTGGATTTTTATACAAAGCGGAATCATCCAACAAGGCTCCTAATCCTTTTCCTAAACCTATTCGCTTTTTATTTTCGGATTTTTGACTCATTCTAATTTATTTGGTTGCAAGAATGTTATTTTTTTCGATAATTTCTTTGGCAAGATTTATATAAGAAATGGCTCCTTTGCTGTTGGCGTCATGAAGGAGGGCCGGAATACCAAAGCTTGGAGATTCTGAAAGGCGAACGTTGCGAGGTATAATAGTATTAAAAACTAAATCTTTAAAATGGATATTTACTTCATTTACTACCTGATTAGACAATCGTATTCTTAAATCATACATGGTAAGTAGAATACCTTCAATTTCAAGTGAAGCATTTAATCTTGATTGAATAATTCGGATTGTATTCAATAATTTACCAAGGCCCTCGAGTGCGTAATATTCACATTGAACCGGAATGATAACGGAATCTGAGGCAGTAAGGCAATTAATAGTGATTAAACCTAATGAAGGCGAACAATCAATAATGATGAAATCATAATCATCCTTTATTGAATCAAGAGCTGATTTTAGTTTGTATTCTCTATCTTTTAAATTAACCATTTCTATTTCAGCTCCTACCAAATCAATATGAGAAGGTAATATATCTAAAAATTCAATTTCAGTTTCTAAAATAGATTCTTTTGCCGTGGCAAAGCCAGTCATGCATTCGTAAATTGAATTCTTAATGTCCTTTGGGTTCAATCCAACGCCAGAGGTTGAATTTGCTTGGGGGTCGGCATCAATAATTAAGGTTTTATATTCTAGGGCTGCAAGGCTTGCTGCCAAATTAATGGTTGAGGTAGTTTTTCCGACTCCACCTTTTTGATTAGCTATGGAAATAATTTTGCTCATATTTGCAAAGAATTTTTATATTTACGTAAGCAATACCAAAAATACAAAAATCCTTGGTTAATAAAAGACTTGTTTATCAATAATCTCAAAACTAAACTCAAATAATGAAAAATCACCCTGCTGGCTTAAAATTATTATTTTCCACAGAAATGTGGGAAAGATTTAATTTCTATGGAATGAGAGCACTTCTAACTTTATTTTTAGTGAATGCTTTGTCCTATCAAGAATCAGATGCAGCCATTTTATATGGAGGCTTTTTAGGATTATCTTATTTAACCCCCATGTTTGGTGGATATATTTCGGATAGATATTTAGGGAACCGGATTTCAATTTTATTTGGGGGAAGTTTTATGGCCATCGGACAGCTATTCTTATTTGGATCTGCAGCCAGTTTTGGAAATGACCTCTCTTTATCGAATATTTTTTTATGGTCAGGCTTATTTACTTTAGTGATAGGAAACGGATTTTTTAAGCCTAATATTTCTTCCATGGTAGGCCAATTATATTCAAAAGGAGACAA
This sequence comes from uncultured Cytophagales bacterium, assembly GCA_964645295.1. Classification (GTDB taxonomy): domain Bacteria; phylum Bacteroidota; class Bacteroidia; order Cytophagales; family Spirosomataceae; genus CAZVFE01. Next base: position 16,007 of record CAZXZK010000030.1, read on the forward strand.
TAGAATAGATTCAGCCTATACCATTTTCTACTTGGGAATCAATTTTGGAGCATTATTGGGAATGTTGGTTTGTCCATGGTTAGGGGATGTAAAAGATTCGCAAGGAATTAGAGATTTAAGTGCATTTAAATGGGGGTTTTTGGCTGCAGGTATAGCCATGGCGATTGGAACTGTTAGTTTTTATATCTTTAAGAGTAAGTATTTATTGGATCCGAATGGTAAAGGAATCGGAGAAAGGCCTGAATTTGGAAAAAATGATTTAATGGAAGAATCTGAAAAAGCGGATATTTCTAAAGGATCAATCGCCTTTACTAGTATATTATCGATTTTATTAATTATTTTATTTCATTATCTAAGTAAAGGTGAAATATCCAATATAATAAAAGATTGGGTGTATCCAGTGATTTATTCTTTTGGAATAAGTTTAGCAGTTTTGATATTATCAGATAAAACTTTAACAAATATTGAAAGGGATAGAATCATTGTAATGTATGTAATAGCCTTTTTTGTCATTTTCTTTTGGGCAGCATTTGAGCAAGCGGGGTCATCTTTAACCTTTATTGCGGACAAACAAACTGATTTAAATGTGATGGGGATTAATTTACCTCCATCGAGCATTCAGAATTTCAATTCTTTATTTATTATCCTATTTGCTTTGCCATTTAGTTGGTTATGGGGGAAATTACAAAGTGTAAAATTAGAACCAATATCCACCACTAAACAAGCCATTGGATTGGCCTTATTAACCATAGGTTATTTTATAATTGCCTTAAGGGTCAAAGATTTAGGTGATGAAAAAATCAGTATTGTTTGGTTTGGAATTATGTATTTGTTTCATACCCTTGGGGAATTATGTTTATCACCTATTGGACTTTCCATTGTATCAAAACTAGCTCCTAAGCGATTTTCATCCTTATTGATGGGTGTTTGGTTTCTGGCAAATGCGGCAGGTTATGCTTTAGCTGGAACTTTGGGTGCTTTATTGCCACCAATTGAATTGACTGAAGGGATGAATTGGCCTAGCTTTATAGGATTTGAAATCCATAATCTTTATGAATTTTTCTTATTATTTGTAATATTATGCGGAACAGCTGCTGTTTCCATGTTTATATTATCGGAAACTGTTTTAAAGAAAATGATGCACGGCGTTAAATAAAAAAATTATGAAACAACGGAACGATATTCATTTACATCATGAGGAGGAGCATTTAGAGAGTTCAGATTTCATTACTGATGTGGTTATTGGGATGTCAGATGGGCTAACTGTACCTTTTGCTTTAGCTGCAGGCTTATCTGGGGCTGTTGACTCCAATATGATTATTACCACTGCAGGAGTGGCGGAGATTGTTGCAGGTTCTATTGCCATGGGCCTAGGAGGTTTTTTAGCTGGCATGACGGAGGTTGATCATTATAATTCAGAGATAAAAGGGGAGTATGAAGAGATAGAAAGCAAACCAGAGATGGAAAGACAAGAGGTCAGAGATGTATTTATTGAATATGGTTTGAAGGGAGAAACCTTGGAAAAGGTTGTGAATACCATTGCTGAGGATAAGGATAAATGGGTAGATTTTATGATGAAATTTGAATTAGGATTGGATAAACCTGATAAAAATCGGGCTCGGAATTCTGCAGTTACTATTGGAGGCTCTTATATTGTAGGAGGATTAATACCATTAACGCCCTATTTTTTAACTCAAGTACCGGAGGATGCATTGATTTATTCTGTAGAAATCACTCTGGCAGCCTTAATGATCTTTGGTTATTTTAAAAGTAAGATTACTGGTCAAAATCCTATTTTGGGGTCATTAAAGGTTACATCCATTGGTGCGGTAGCCGCTGCTGCAGCTTATTTTGTGGCTACCTTGTTTTAAAAACCATCTGCTGTATCATCTCCACGATGATCCGCACCTGTTTCTAATTTTTTATTAGGCAAAACTCGAATACCTTCAAACAGTCCAATTGATTTTGTTTTAACTAGTTTATACCCCTTATTTTGAAGAGAATTATAAATTATTGGATCAAATCGTTGCTCTTCATAACGAACATTATCTGGAAGCCACTGGTGATGAAACCGAGGAAATTCTACAGCCTCTTGCATAGTCATATTAAATTCAATCAAATTTAATAATACTTGAAAAACTGAGGTGATAATTGTGGAGCCTCCAGGTGTTCCAATTGAAGCAAATAATTGTCCATTTTTTTCAATGATTGTAGGGGTCATGGAAGATAACATTCTTTTTTCTGGTTGAATTTCATTGGCCTTTGAACCTACTAAGCCATATAGATTGGGAACACCCGGTTTAATGGAGAAATCATCCATTTCATCATTCATCAGGAAACCTCCTTTTTTAATAAATACTTTTGACCCATAGGAATTATTAAGGGTTGTGGTGATAGATACAGCATTTCCAAAAGAATCTATGATACTAAAATGGGTTGTTTCCGGACTTTCATGGGGAATTTCTCCAGCGGATATCTTTTCACTATTTCCAGCCCTGTCAAATTCAAAATCCCTCATTCTGGATTGAATATAAGAATCAGATAATAATTCTGTTTGGGGAACCTTAAAAAAATCAGGATCGCCTAACCATTTAGCCCGGTCTGCAAAAACTCTTCTTTCTGCTTCAATCATTAATTGAATGGTAGAATCAGCATTCACTCCCCATTTTGAAAGAGGAAAAGGTTCCATGATTTTAATTAATTGGGCAAGGGCAATTCCTCCAGAAGAAGGAGGAGGCATGCCAATTATTTGGTAGTTTTTATAATTAATTTTAATTGGAGATCTCCAAATGGCCTGGTATTTATGTAAATCATTCAATTGGATAATTCCTCCATTATTTCGGAGGCTTTTAACTAGTCTTTTGGCTGTTTTTCCATAATAAAATTCATTCGCTCCAAATTTAGCTATTCTTTTTAGTGTTTTTCCTAAATCTACTTGTATCAAAAGTTCACCTTCAAAAAAAGGCTCTTTTTTGGTCAAATAGCTATTATTACCATTATATTGAATAAATAAATCTCTTTGGGAATTTAGTCCATTTGCTTCTTTTTCTGTTAAAATTACTCCTTTCAAAGCCAAATCAACAGCGGGTTGAATCAAGGATTCCCAAGGTAAAGATCCAAATCTTTGATGCATCTCTTGCATTCCTTTAACGGTTCCGGGGACTCCTGTAGACAAGGGGCCGACAGAGGAAAGACTATTCAAAATATTCCCATTTGAATCTAAATACATGTCCCTGTAGGAATTCAAGGGTGCTTTTTCGCGCTAGTCTAAGGAATAAACCTCTCCTTGATTGTTACGATAAACCAAAAAGCCACCCCCTCCAATATTACCTGCGGCGGGGTGAACAACAGCCAGTGCAAAATTAACAGCGATGGCAGCGTCAATGGCGTTTCCTCCAATCTGAAGGATATCTTTTCCTACCTTTGAAGCAAGAGGATGGGTAGATACAACAGCCCCGTGGTCAAAATACAATTGTGGTTTAATTGTAGTTTGAGCCTGTGTAATTTGGAAAAATAGAATAAAAATAAAAACAAATTTTAAACGCATATGTTAAATTTATTTTAAAATTTAAATATATAGGATTAAATTTGTCAAAATTTTATTTAAATAAAAAATAAACCGTGGATATATTTGAAAAGGTAGTCAACAATATGGGCCCAATAGGTGCTCATGCTCATTATTCTCATCATTATTTTTCCTTTCCAAAACTAACAGGCGAGTTAGGGCCTAGAATGACCTTTATGGGCAAGGAGATGTTGAATTGGTCATTAAATAATTATTTAGGATTGGGTAACCATCCTGAAGTGAGAAAAGCGGATGCCGATGCAGCAAAGGAATTTGGTTTAGCATACCCTATGGGAGCAAGAATGATGTCTGGTAATTCTGATTTACATGAAGAATTAGAGGCTCAATTAGCAGAATTTGTTGGAAAAGAAGATGCCTTCTTACTAAATTATGGCTACCAGGGGGTCATGTCTTTGGTGGAATGTATGGTAGACTATAAAGATATCATTGTTTATGATGCCGAAAGTCATGCTTGTTTGATTGATGGAATTCGATTACATAAAGCAAAGATGGGCAGTTATTATAAGTTCAACCACAATGATATGGCATCTTTAAGAAAAAATTTAGAGCGTGCCACCAAAGCCGTTGAAAAGACGGGTGGGGGTATACTAGTTATTACAGAAGGTGTATTTGGAATGTCTGGAAATGTTGGAAAGATAGATGAGGTAATTAAAATGAAGGAGGAATTCAATTTCCGATTATTGGTAGATGATGCTCATGGATTTGGAACCATGGGGGCTAAAGGAAAAGGGGTAGGAGAATATTTAAATTGTACTGAAGGAATTGATTTATATTTTTCCACTTTTGCAAAATCAATGGCAGCTATTGGTGGTTTCGTGGCATCCACGAAAGAGGTAATCATGTATATGAAATATAATATGCGATCTCAAACTTATGCCAAGGCATTACCCATGCCATTTGTTGTCGGTGCATTGAAAAGACTCGAATTAATCAAAAAGCATCCTGAATTTAGAGAAAAATTATGGGAGAATGTCCGATTTTTACAAAAAGGACTGAAGGAAAAGGGATTTGATTTAGGTCAAACCAATTCACCGGTAACCCCTGTATTTTTACATGGAGATTATGATATTAAAGCTGTAACCTCTTTGGTGAGGGATATGAGGGAAAATATGGGGATATTTTGTTCAATTGTTGTTTATCCGGTTGTCCCTAGGGGACAAATAATGCTACGAATTATACCAACCGCCTCTCATAGTTTTGAAGATATAATATATACAGTAAATTGCTTTGCAGAGGTACAAAATAGACTAAAATCGGGTTATTACAGGCAATAAATGTAAAAAAATAATAATTTTTTGTGTTTTTTTTAAATTTTAATTTGTCTAACATAAGATTTTTACTAAATTGAGAATAAATACAAAGCAACACAGCTTTTTAGCTAAAATATTTTTTAAAACTTTAAATTTATTTAATCATGAGCAGATTTGCACAAGTAAGAGACTTAGTAATGTCAATGGAATCAGATTTCGAAAAATTCTACGAAAAAGGAAATTCAGCAGCAGGTACTCGCGTAAGAGGGGGACTTCAGCAATTGAAATCTTTATCACAAGAAATTAGAAATGAGGTTCAATCTATTAAGAACTCAAAATAATTAAAAAATTAAAGATTTTAAAGGTCTAGTTGAAAACTAGGCCTTTTTTATTTTAAAATAATTCAGCATTCATTACTGTTGCGATACCATCAACCATTATTTTTCCCCTCTCCTTTTCAAACACTTGAGTAGTTATTCTAGCAATATGTTTTATGGAATCAATTTCTAATACTTTAAATTTAAAAACATAGAAGTTATTAACATAGCATGGGCGTTTAAATTCTAATTCATGTTTCATATAGATACTGCCCTTGCCTGGGAATTCCATTCCCATGATTTTACTAAATATACCTAAAATAAAAGCACCATGAACAATGGGTTTTTTAAAAACAGTTTGGGATGCATAGGCTTCGTCCCAATGAAGAGGATTGGCATCACCACTTATTTTAATAAACTGATTGACATCCTCTTGGTTAAAAACATGTTCAATTTCATAAATTGAATTTATTTCCATCTTA
>CAZXZK010000031.1:0-3316 GCA_964645295.1 uncultured Cytophagales bacterium
GAAATTTCGCCAGGAATTTTAATTAATTCGGTATTTTCTGCTTTTTTCTTTTCAGTTGGTAAGGAAAGTTTTTCTTCCTCATGTGATTTGATTTCTTTTCGAAGATTCTTTGTTATTTCTTTTTCTGCCGCTTTTTCCTTGATTTCTCGAATGGTTTTTTCGATTAGTTGATTAGACTCCCTAATAAGCGTTTTGGCTTCTTTTTTCGCCTGATCGAGGATGAATTTCTTATTTTCATCAAGAGAATTCTTGAGTTTGAAATACTGGTCTTTTAATTCCTCTAATTGTCTTTCTTGCTCGGCTAATCCTACATTTTTGGCTTCCCATAATTGTTTTTCAGCGGCTGTTTCAAGTAGAATTTTGTCTAAATCAACTTGTTTTTTTCCTAATTTATTTTTGGCTCTGTTGAGTATTTCCTCTTTAAATCCAATTTTTTTTGCAATTTCAAAAGCAAAGGAGGAACCCGGTTTACCGGTTTCCAATTCATAGAGGGGCTCGAGTTTTTCAGTATCATATTTCATAGCAGCATTAAACATACCCGATTTTTTGTCTGCTAAATTTTTTAAATTTCCATAATGCGTATTGATTGCGCCGAATCCGCCTTTGTCTGCAAAAGTTTCCAAAATGGCTTCTGCAATTGCTCCACCTAATGCGGGTTCTGTTCCTGTACCGAATTCGTCAATCAATAATAAGGTCTTTCTATTCACATTTTCCATGAAATATTTCATGTTGGTTAGATGAGAAGAATAGGTCGACAATTCATTTTCAATATTTTGTTGATCCCCAATATCCAAAAATACCTGATCAAAAAATCCTATGGAAGAGCCTTCGTCCATGGATACTAAACATCCCATTTGGAATAAATATTGATTGATTCCAATGGTTGTCAGGGTCACTGATTTTCCACCAGCATTTGGTCCGGATACCACCATTAGTCGATGTTGATCACTTAGGCGAATATTCAGAGGAATGATTGATTTTCCTGATTTTTTCAAGGATTTTTCTAATAGGGGATGACGGGCATTTTTCCAATCTAATAATTGGGTATTTTCAATTTTAGGGGCAATGGCTTGGTGTTCTATCGCCCATTTAGCTTTGGCTCTAATAAAATCTATCAGGCCAATCCAGGTGCTTAATTGTTTGATAAGTGGTACCAGTGGACGAATCTTGGTGGTCAATTTTGTTAGGATTTGAATAATTTCTCTTTTTTCTGCTAGTTCTAAACTTCTTATTTCATTATTGGCAGCTAAAGCCTCTGCCGGTTCCAGAAATACTGTTTTACCTGTTTCAGATTCATCCTGAACAAAACCGCGAATTTTTCTTTTATGTTCAACTTCAATAGGAATAACTAAACGGCCATTCCGGATACTTAAGGAAAAATCTTTGCCAATCCAGCCTTCTTTTCTCGCATTCGCTAATATAGAATCCATGGTCTTTCTTAAACCTCGTTCCTCTGCATTCTTCTTTGTCCGGATTCCAGCTAGGGCAGGGGAGGCAGTAGGGGAAATATTTCCTTCCGCATCAAAAACTTTTTCTAATTCTTTAATAATTGGAATTAAATCTTGAAAATGTAGACCGATTTCCTGCATTTTTTCCAATTGTAATTGGCTTAAACTTTTTATTTCAGGGTAATCATCCTCATCCCCCAAGGAAGTAAAAAATTTAATTGTATCGTGTAAAACAGTTAAGCCTCTTTTCCATTCTTTCCATTCTTCTACCGAAAGATAGTTCTCTTCAATTCGAACCCTTGAAAGCCATGGCCTTAAATCAACATAATCTGTTTGAGGAAATTCGGATGAATAATTCCCTAGGATTGATTTCATTTCATCCACTTGTTTAACCCATTGAGCAACCAATTTGAAATTGTTTGAAAATTTCATTTTAAAACAAAATTCACGACCCATTTCAGAAACACATTTTTCTAAAATTTCCGAGTGAATTTGTTTTATACCTAATTTTTCCTCAATATTTTCTGGGTAATTCAAGTTAATAACTGTTTTTTATTTGTTCAAGTAGCACCAAGGGTATTTTCTCATAAGATTCCATAGACCAACCTGCTACATGTGGGGTGATGATTACATTCGGATGATTCATTAATCGAACATATTCTTTGGTTTCTTCTTCATTCCAGGTGGAAACGTTTTCGTTTGGAAGTACATCCATTCCTGCCCCAATGATTTTACCATTCTCCAATGCATCATTTAAGGGTTTTAAAGGAGAAATATTCCCTCTTGAAACATTTAAAAAGACGAATGGTTTTTTAAATTTTTGAATGAAAGATTCATCTATCATTCCAATGTAAACTCAGAATATCTGCTTTTTCCACGATTTCTTCCATGGTAGACTCAAATTCATAGCCAGATTTATATTTGTCGTAGACCAAAATAGTCATCTCAAAATTCTTCAATCTTTTTACCAAGGCAGAGCCATTATGTCCGTAACCAATTATCCCAATCGTTTTTCCAGCTAATTCCCAACCCCTATTACTTTCCCGATCAAATATTCCATTGGTTGCTTCAATATGAGCTTTTTTAATTTTAGAGGAAATACCGATAAGCAATCCGATGACATGCTCTGCTACGGCAACGGCATTTCCTGCATTCGCTGCGAATAAACGGATGCTCCTTTTTTCTGTTTCTTTTTCATCGATTAAATCTAAGCCTGCTCCTGCCCGAGCAATAAATTGCAATTTACTGGCCTTATCTAAGAATGATTTCGTAATTTTTGTTTTGGAACGAATAACTAAACCATGGTATTGGCTGATAATATCCTCTATTTCTTCTGGTTTAATTTCTGGCCTATAATCAACCGAATAACCTAAATCTAAGAGTCCATCCATCATTTTTTGATGAACATCATCCACAATTAAGACCTTCCCTTTGTTCATTATAATTCCATTTTATTTTTGATTAATTGTAGGGCAAGGAAATAGGCATGCATAAAAGAATTAGGTTCTGCTAAATTTTTACCTGCAATATCGTAACCCGTGCCATGATCCGGGGAAGTGCGGATAATGGGAAGACCTGCTGTGAAATTTACCCCATTTTCAAATGCCATGTATTTAAAAGGAATCAAGGCTTGGTCATGGTACATGCCTAAAATTCCATCAAATTTTTTGAATTGTTGATTACCAAAGAATCCATCGGCAGGGAAGGGGCCTAGTACCAATTCTCCCTTTTCTCTAAAAGAATCTACGACGGGGCCAATAAGGGTCTTTTCTTCTTCCCCTAAGAGTCCATCATCTCCGGCATGGGGGTTTAATCCCAAAACTGCAATTTTCGGTTTATCAATTTTAAAATCTTCTTTAAGGGTTTGA
>CAZXZK010000031.1:3326-12383 GCA_964645295.1 uncultured Cytophagales bacterium
GGAATAATTGGATTTTAGATTCTAATCCTTCCTTGGTCAGTTCTGAAGAAACCTTTTGAAGAGGAATATGACCAGTAGCAACACCCATGCGCAAATCGTCGGCTACCAAAAGCATCAAAGAATCTTTTTTATCAAATCGTTGAGTTAAATATTCCGTATGCCCTGGGAAGTTAAATTCTTCTGATTGGATATTTTTCTTGTTGATAGGTGCTGTAACCAAGGCGGCAATTTTACCTTGATCCAAATCCTCACAGGCGGCTTTCAAAGAAGCAAATGCTGCTTTTCCAGCTAGTTCAGTCACCTTTCCAGGTTCAATTTGGATGGACCCCTCGTCTAAACATGAAATAATATTTAATTGATTTTCGCGAATATGATCAATTGATTTTACCGGATAGGATTTTAATTGTTTTAATTCTAACCTTTTTGAATAAAAATTTAATATTTTTTCTGAACCATATATAACTGGTATTGACCAATGAAATATTTTTGATTGTTCTAAAGTTTTTAAGATTACCTCCGGACCAATTCCATTATAATCTCCTATACTAATTCCAATAATTGGCTTATCCATTTACCCTTTGTTTATTTCCTACAAAGATAAACAAATTATTAGTCAAAAATATTTCTGAATAATACTAATCCATAATTATTAATCAAATAAGGTTTGCTCGAATGGCAAGAGGCTTTGGAAGAATTAAATTAAATCTTTTCCCATGGTTATTATAATGAATGAATCCACGATTGAACCAATTTTAATCCTTCCTCATGGTTTAATTTCCTACCGAGTTCTGGCATCATAATTCCCGGGTCGGTTGAATTCATTCGATAATATAGGATGGATTCTTCTGGTTTTCCAGGTACAATATCATATTGTAAATTTCCTGAGCCTTTTCCTGCAGCTACGGGCGCTTTCATCATCCCATAAGCATCTTGTTTGAAATAATTCCAGGATAAAAATAAGCCTGAGTTTCTGGCAGGTCCTGAAGGATTATGACAATGTCCACAATTGATATCTAAATAGGCCCTCACCCGGTCGTCTAAAGATTGGCTTTCATCCGAATAGGAAACCAAATAATCTTCTTTACTCAGATCGTCTGGTACCCCAATCAAATAACCTATTTTTGTCCAATGGTTCAATTGATTTTCTTTTCCAGTTGAATAGGTGAAATCACCATTTAATTCTCTGGCAGATGGACCAATAGGAACGATTTCTCCATCTCTTTCATGACAACCCTTGCATTGATTCATATTCGGTACTTCATAATCCAAGGAAAGAGACTTGCCTTTATTATTTTTGAATTTTACGGGAATGGTGGCACCAGCTACATCTAAATAAGCATCCTGTTGTTCCTCATCCCAAATATAGGGGATGGCAACCCATTCATTTTCCTCTCTTTTTAATACCCTAGTTTCTAAAATTCTCCTTCCTTTTTCAGGCTTTCTTTCATCATTATAATAGAAAAAATTCTTGAATATCAAGGTGCCAACAGGAAAGTCTAATACTTGTTCATTTTGGTATTGAACCTTTTGGCCTTTTGGAATATAAATGAATCGCTCTTTGTGCGCGTAATCTGAAAATAAAGGGGCATTTAAGCTATATGGAATTAATTTTTCTCCAGGATTTAAATCCTTTAGGTCTCCCTCAAATAATCCGTAGGCAGAAATACTTGGAAGGTATTTTGGGATATTATTAAACGAATATAATCCAATGGCAAAACTCAATACAATCAATAAAAATATTAACTTTCTCATAATTTCTAATGTTACTTATCTTTTCGTGGCTGTGGCTAACTATTTTCTAACCACCCCGTCTGCTTCGCATCCACCCCTCCATAGGAGGGGAATACTATGCTTCGCATAAAAATCATACAGCGCAGCTGCCGGTTCATAGTTCATCCAGGCTTCTTGATAAAAATAATTCACAATTGAAAGGAGTTAATTCTGTCGATTTATTTTTAAAATCATTTTCCGCATCCAAATTTAAAAAGGATTCATTTTCATTATTTCGAATGCATATCATATTTTCAGGGAATAAAAACCCTTGGGCATCCATTTTTTGCGGATCTTTAATTCCATCCCAAACAATCATGGGAGGATTTTGCCCTACTTTTAAAATAAATCGATATAATTTACCAAATCGTCCTTTTGCTGGAACCTTTCCTTTTTCTCGGGAATATCGATTATCATGCACATATATTGCAGCAGGATAGGGATCATATTCCTGGTCATGAATTGGTAATTCCGTCATAAAATAGGAAATTATTCCTGTTCCAAGGGTCTTATGATTGAAAATTTCATTTTCATAAATGTCTACATGATTCGTGGCCAATACCATAATGCCTGTCCCCATAGGCACTGAGGCTACAATATTTCCCTTTGGAGCAAAGTTTTTGGTATTATTTTCTATGACTTTATTATGATGGACCTTTACATGCCCTCCTTTTTTTTGAATTAAATCAGGTAAATCAAAAATTAGGATTCCTCCCGTATTATTTTTGGCAATATTATGGTGGACTTCAGCATAAAGTGAATTTTCAATTTCTATACCAGCAACATTTTCGTAGGCAAGACAATTTCTCACTACAATATTTTTGGATTGACCTACATAGATCCCCGCATCAGAGGCTCCTATGGCAATGCATTCGTCAATTAAAACACCATCGCATAAAACAGGATATAGGGCATAAGATCCATTAGTGGATTTTGGTCCGCCTGTCCATTCAGCTTTAATTCGAACAAATTGGATGTTTTTGACTTCCATGGTTTTAATCAAATCCCCTTTTGCATCTTGTACCGTTAGGTCTTTTATAGTGATATTTTCTGAATTAGTAATTCGAATGCCCTCAGCACCAACCGTCTGGTCTATGAATTTTAAAATGGTTTTATCTATTCCCGCCCCCTGAATGGTTATATTTTTTTTCCCATCCATGGATAGCGTCTTTTTAATGGTGAAAGTCCCTTCGGGTAAGGTAATTATCGAGCCATTTTCCGCTAAAATAAAATCCGTTTGAATTTGCTTTTCAATCGATAATTGGGCAGTTAGGTTATAGGATACGAAACAAATTAAGGATATCAGAAAGGTTTTCATTATAAATATGTTTATTGACCTTTAAATCTAATAAAAATATCAGTTTAATGATAAAAAATATTGGTTTAATTGTAATTCAACATAGACTATTCCATTCTATATGCATTCTTTTTAAATTTCTGAAAATTATTTAATATGATATTTGAAAGCCTCAAACAACTTTTAGAATTAAAGATTAAGCGGTCAGAATTGGGTCCTCTCTTTCTTCAAGAACCTCCATTAGGTTATGGTTTAACAAATTCTTTAGTAAAAATGGAAGATTTATTATCCCTGCCTTCTCAAATTTTCCCCAAAGACCTAATTTTTTCAGAAAATGAAATCTTAGAACTTATTATTTTAATTGAAAATTTATTAAAATTGAACCATGTCATCGTTCATCTTAATCCCATTTTTCCCAATCGATTTCGGTATGAGATTCTCACCAAGATTTTTCAATTTGAAGTGCTTTACCAAGAAGATTCCTTAATTCAATTTCATTTCTGTGCAAAGGAATTAAACCATTGTATCATGGAGAAATCTTGCGTTTGTGAACAAATCAATTCTTACCTTCAGTCGATTAACTGGGGATTTAGCAATACTTTTTGTATCACGGATTAAGTCCTAATTTTTCTAAAATAATCGATTGTATATCGGTACTATTATAGGTTTGTTTTTTTAAATTTTTTCCAATTAAAATTGGATAAAATTCTTCTGAAACAAAGGGTGATCCATGAGATCCTTTAATTAAATTGGCATCTAAAGGGATGACGTTCATTGTATATCGAAAACCAAGAATTTTTTTTAATAAAATAAATCCAGCTTTTAGTTTAATGAAAGGATTTTTTGGATTCATAAACATTTCAACAGGGTCATATCCTGGTTTTTTATGAATATCAACCATTCTTGCATAATCAGGAGCTTTTGAATCATCTTTCCAAAAATAATAAGTAAACCAGGCATCATCTTCTGCTACCAATAATAAATCTCCCGATCGTTTATGGTTTATTCCATAGGCTTTTTGTTCCTCTTTGTCCAGGACTAATTTAACCCCATGTAGTTTTTCTATTTGCTTTTTCCAGTCTCCAATTTCAGCCTTATTTTTGACATAAACATGAGCAACTTGATGATCCGCTGTTGCAAAGGCTCGGCTAGCGCCAGCATCTAATAATTCCAATCCTTTTTCCTCTCGGATAGCGATTCCGCCTTTTTCTCGTAAAAATCGATTAATATCAATGGGTTTATCAACAGGATTAATACCATATTCAGACAATAAAATAATCTCCGCCCCCTTTGATTCAAAATATTCTACTAAATCCTTTACCACCTCATCTATTTCATTTAATTCCTTAGAAATTTTATTAATTTCTGGTCCAAATTTCTGTAAGCAATAGTCAAGATGGGGTAGGTATATTAAATTTAATGTTGGATTATATTTCTGATCGACATGAATGGATGCCTCTGCTATCCAACGGGTAGATTTGATATTAGCATTAGGCCCCCAGAAATTAAATAAAGGAAATGTTCCTAGTTTTGCTTGTAATTCATCTCGTAATTGGGCCGGATAAGAATAACAATCAGGGGCTTTTACCCCATCTGCATGGTATTGTGGACGAGGTGTTACTGAATAATCTGCATCGGAATACATATTATACCACCAAAACATTTTTGAGCAGGTAAAATCAGGATTGATTTTTTTTGCTTTATGCCAAATTTTATCTCCTTCTACCAAATGATTGGATTGCTTCCAATATTTGATTTCTGCTTCTTGTCTGTCGTACCAACCATTGCCAACAATTCCATGTTCACCTGCTTTTTTTCCTGTTAAATAATCCGATTGTGCAGTGGTCGTAAGGGCTGGGAAAGCAGGTTTGATTTTATTAATACCGTTTTGTTCGACAAATTTTTTTATAAATGGGGTTTGGTCGCCAATTAATTTGGAACATAAGCCAACAATATCGATAACCGCAGTTTTATTCATTTGATAAGCATTCTTTTACCCAATTAATTTCCCTACTAATGGAATTTACGATGGTTGTTTGAAGATTTTTAGGCAAAACCCCCCAGGTATAAGTTTCAATTTCCATGATCGCCTCCGGATCCTCTGTCTGAATGTATTTCAAGGTTTCAAGAATTTCCGCTTGCGTAGAAGAAATGGAATCATAATTCGTTAAAAAAATGGGTACATGAAAATGAACTCTCCACTCTACCCCCTGTAATTCTTCTGGTTTTACCTGGTTTAAAGCCTCAGGCAAATCAAGGTAGGATTGGAAAGTTCCATCCGGTAATTTGGCTTTTACTTGATGTAAATAAACCGGATCAATATATTCTTCTAAAGCCCTTAATTCTTCTTTAGTATTTCCTTTAAATTCCATTTTTACCGCAGAAGAAATTTGGTATTTTCCCATTTTAATACCTTTTTCCTTCAATTCTTTTAAGGAATCTTTGGGGGAATCAAAACTTACTCCATAATGACAAACATCAAAACAAATACGAATATAATCGTTTAATAAATCCTCAAAGCTATTTTTTTCATAACCTTGGCTGGATAAATAATTCTTGCCATGTACCATCAAAATATTTTCATACCAATAGACAAACTCCTGGTGGTCACCTAAGATTCCATCCGGCTCTGGTTCAATATCAAGATGGATTTTATTTCCAGTTTCTTGAAAGATTTTTTCAGCGTATATGGCCGCTTCCACCAATTTGTTGGTAGACTCAATGGTGGCCGCTAATAAATCAATCGGATTTTTAAACCAGGGCTTATAGGATAGGGGGGAGGTTGAAATGCCGGCTTCCTTTATTTCATTGGGTAAAAGATAGGCCAATTGTTTTATTAATCTTTTGGTATAATCCAATCGATCTTGCGTTCTCCAATCTGGTTGATGCACCTGATCCTTTACTTCTACATGATGGAAACCACCATAGGGAAAGCCGTTTAAAGTAAAAATATATAAATCTTCTTTTTCAAGCCAAGCCTTCAATTCATTTAATTTTTCTCCTGATTCCAGCATTAAACTGGCTTCATTGGCTATTCTTAAACCAAAACCAAAGGGCTGATTCGGAGAAACATTGGCCTTTACCTTGGGTAATTTATCCTTTAATTCTTGAAAATGTTCCTCCCATTTTTCACCAGGATGAATGTTGGAACAATACCCTAAAATTCCATAGGAGGTTTTCATATTTCCTTCATTTTCAAAATGGCTTTTTTCATGCTATCATCCTTGATGTCATGAATTTCTATGCCTTCTCCTAATTTATTTAAAATAGTAATGGTTAATTTACCACCTAGATGTTCCCTAAATTCGTTTAGGCCCTCAAAAATAAGGTTTATATTTTCTTCTTCCAATACTGAATGATGAATTTCAAAACCAATTTTACGGATGGTATTGATGACTCTTAATGCCTCTTTTTCCTTTATTCTCCCTATTAAAAATGAATAATAGGTATCTACCGCTATGCCAATTGCCACCGCCTCTCCATGTCGAAGAGAATAATTCGTTAAAAATTCAATTCGATGAGCTAACCAATGACCAAAATCAAGGGGTCTAGCCGAACCTTTTTCAAAGGGATCCCCACCAGCAATATGAGCCATATGAATTTTTGCACAACGTATGATTTGCTCTTCCATTAAGGAATCCTCCACCAACAGCTTTTCTGCATTTTCCTCCAACCACTCAAAAAATGCCAAATCCTTTATTAAGGATACTTTTATGGCCTCAGCAATTCCTGCTCGTTGGTCTCGCTTATCCAAACTTTTTAAGAAATTAAAATCATTGAAGACCGCAAAAGGAGTGGCAAAGGTTCCTAAAAAATTTTTCTTATGAAAGAAATTAATACTGTTTTTCACCCCAACCCCAGAATCGTTTTGAGATAAAACGGTCGTAGGAAATCGAAGTAAATTAATGCCACGATGTGCTATGGCCGCTCCAAATCCTACCATATCTAAAAAAGCACCCCCACCAATACAAGCCACAAAGGAATGACGATCTATCCCATGCTCATTGATTGCATCCATTACTTTTCGGTAATATAATTCTGAATTTTTGCATTTTTCACCACCCTCCAATACCAATATTTCTTCCACTAAATGTATTCTATCCTGTCCTTGGAAATAGTTTTTAATTTCAGTTTTTAATTGAATATTATTCTCAAGGATCGATTTTTCAATAACAAAAAAAACTTTTTTTTGATAGTCATTTCCACCAAATTCAACAAAAAAATCCCTCAAAACAGAGTTTTCTTTTTGAAAAATATTTTTCGAAAAAAATACCGGGTATTGGTAAGAAACCTGAAAGTGTTGATCTAATCGAATCATTTAATTTTAAGTAACGGCGAAATATTTTGCCAAATATAATGAAATTGGCAATAATGCAGCGGTTATGACAGCCATCATGAGATCTCCAGTGCTTGCCACCCAACTAGCATTCATTAAAATTAGGGTAATAACCCCTGTTTTTACTGTTTTGCGAATTAAATTTGGTTGCGGGTTTCGAATGGCTTTGTACAAGTTCGAATACAACCAAAGGGCATGAACGAAAATAAATGGTCCGACAATCCCCAAATGCCCCATGCTTTTTCCATATTCCAATTGGGCCAAATGAACAAATAGAAAGATTCCCCAAGCCACAAATAAAGATGATCTATTTCCTCCTTTTACCTCCCCACGAGAAATCAAGGTAATTGCAAAAATATAGAAGATCGGAATCAAGGCTAAATGTCCATATTCCAATAATTCCAATTCATAAATACTCATTCCTAAAACCAAGTTTAAGCCCCTACAGATACCCATACTTATCGGACCTAAAATGGCATATTTTTTAAATAAATAATCGTAAGAAAAAATTGATACCACCAAAAAAACAGCGAAAATTCCTGTAATGATCGAAAGGGTAAAAGATAATGCGATGGCTAATAAAAAGAATAAAACCGCTAAAATGCTAGCTTCCCATACCTGGATTCTATTGGAAGGAATTGCCCTTTCCGGACGTTCAATGGCATCAATTTTTCGATCGAAAACATCGTTTAAAATAATTCCCCCTGCATAAAGTAGCATAGAGCTTATACCGATTGTTCCTATGGCTTTTAGCTGATAATCTTTAAAACCAAACTCAAACCCAACCAAAGCCATTCCTGCAATAATATCTGCCACGGCAGTTATTACATTTGCTGGTCTGGATAATTCTAGAATAGTTTTGATTTTAGACATCGTATTATTGAATGAAAATAGAATTCTTATCAATTCTTGGTTGTTGACCACCCCGCAAAACAGTATTTCCATTAAATTTAGCAGATTGGTCGATTGTGATTTCTCCTGTAAAATCAGCTTCTTGGATTTGTCCCGATTGCCCAAATGCCTCAATTGCATTTGAATAAGTCACTTTTTGAATGTCGTCCAAAGAAATTCCTTGAATTTTCATTAAAGCAGCTGTTTTAGGAATTGCCATAGGGTCAGATATCCCCCAGTCTGCAGCAGAATTCACCATAATTCTTTCCGATCCATATTCTTTCACTATTTCCACCATGCGTTCATTTCCCATTTTCGTGAAAGGATAAATGGTAAAAGCAGCATAAAATCCTTGATCTAAAACGGACTTTACAGTTTCTTCATTATTATGGTCAATAATCACCATTCGGGGCTCTAAACCGTGTTCTAAGGCAATTTTCATGCTCTTTTCAGTTCCTTGTTTTTTATCCCTATGGGGGGTATGAACTTGCACAGGCAAGGCATATTTTTTTGCCAATTCTAATTGAGCTCGATAATATTTTTCTTCCAGAGCTGTTTGGTCATCGAAACCAATTTCTCCAACTCCCACAACCCCTTCCTTCATTAAAAACAAGGGCAGAACTTCCATGACCTCCTCAGCCAATGACTCGTTATTCGCCTCCCTTGAATTTAAACCAATGGTACAATAATGTTTAATCCCAAATTGAGAAGCCCGAAACCTTTCCCAACCCAAAATGGAGGAAAAATAATCCACAAAACTAGA
>CAZXZK010000031.1:12393-15051 GCA_964645295.1 uncultured Cytophagales bacterium
GACCAGTCCGCGGTTGACCAAGCCAAAAAGCCGGTTCAATCATGGCCACAACTCCCGAATCTGCCAATGCCTGATAATCGTCGGTCGTTCTACTCGTCATATGAATATGCGGATCAAAAAATTTCATCCCATTAATATGCGATTTATAATCGATTGAACTTTTCGCTTGGTCCTCTAATTTCTCATCCATTTCTTCGAAATGTGATGGATTTTGTCCGTTTTTACACATAGTTTTCTAAAATTTTCCAATTCCATTCTGACCGTTCATCCGGAAAGTCAAAATCGGTGAATAATTTCTGCGCTGGGAGAAATCTTTCCTCTCGTAATACCAAATACCCAGCCATTTTATCTTCTCTATTACCCTCGGTAATTAAATGATAGATATCTTTTAATAAATGATCGTTTATAAATCCGATCATTAAACACCAAACATAAGGAGGAACTCCTCTTCCTGCGGCCCACCTTTCATGAGCAAAATCTGAGAGCGTATTTGCCAAAATTTGATTCGACCGCTCCCTTAATCCTCGAATTTGATGGATTGGTTTTAAATTGAAAATACATTTTAAGACCAATTGATTCCACGAATTTTCATCAAAATAAATTTTTGCATAAGAATTACCAAAGGCAAAAGCATCAAAAATGTCACCCGTATTTGATCTAACAGCTTTTCTGCCGATTTCAACTAAATCTTCAGGATAATTAAATTCAACTAAGCCTTTTAATATTGCTTTTGCTTCTTGAATTTCAGCTTGATCAAATAAAAAATCTACCGTTTTATTAAAATTTTCTCTAAGGGATAATTCCTCGATTCTTTTTAAAAGAATGATTCGGCCCAAAATTAATAAATCCATTGGTTCATTGCCCTGGTTCATTTCAATTTCCTGCTTGGGGATAAATCGATGAGCCATAACAAATAAGACTTTTAATTCGGAAATTTCAAAAGTTTTTAAACTTTCATTTATCCAAGAAACGGATTTCTCTGGAGCCAATTTGGCAAAATACTCAATGAATGCGGACACAGTTTAGGTTATTCAGTTAATAAAACAAAAATACAATTTTCGAGTTTTTAATGAAATTTTATGAGCTTTTATTTTAATTTTGTAGGGAGGTATTTCCCAATAGATTATAAAAAATTCAATCATGGACATAAGACCTATTACAGATTGGCTTCCCTTAACTAAAAAAGAGATTGAGAGAAGAGGCTGGGAAGAATTAGATGTAATCTTAATTTCTGGAGATGCTTATGTCGATCATCCAGCCTTTGGAACTGCTGTTATCGGCAGAATTATTGAATCCGAAGGGATGAGGGTTGCCATTGTCGCACAGCCAAATTGGCAAGATGATCTAAGAGACTTTAAAAAATTGGGTAAACCAAAATATTTTTTTGGCGTTACCTCTGGTTGTATGGATTCCATGGTTAATCACTACACTGCTAATAAACGTTTACGATCCAATGATTCCTACACGCCCGGAGGTGTCGCTGGGTTTCGTCCGGATTATGCCACAACCGTTTATACCAAAATATTAAAATCCATTTATCCAGATGTGCCTGTTTTAATTGGTGGAATTGAGGCTTCCCTTAGAAGAGTGACCCACTATGATTATTGGGCCGATCAATTATTTCCATCCATATTAGTTGATTCCGGCGCAGATATCTTGGTTTATGGAATGGGAGAACAACCTTTAAGAGATATATTAAAAGGATTGAAGGCTGGAAAATCTTTCCAAGACCTTCATTCAGTCAATCAAATTGCTTTTCTGGTAAACCAAAATGAAAAACTTCCAGAAATGGAAACCGTAGAATTGGCTAGCCATGAGACCTGTTTAATAGATAAAGTTAAATATGCCTCTAATTTTAAATTAGTTGAGGTGGAATCAAATAAACTTCATGCCAATCGCCTCATTCAAAAAGTAAGTGATCAAGTTTTAGTCATAAATCCTCCTTATATGACCATGACCGAAACTGAAATGGATAAATCATTTGATTTGCCTTACACCAGACTTCCTCATCCAAAATATAAAAAAAGAGGTCCAATTCCAGCCTATGAAATGATTAAATTCTCTGTCAATATGCACAGAGGTTGTTTTGGGGGTTGTTCTTTCTGTACAATTTCTGCTCATCAAGGTAAATTTATTGCCTCCCGCTCAGAAAAATCCATTATGAAGGAAGTCGATGAATTAACCAAACACCCAGAATTTAAGGGATATATCTCAGATTTAGGTGGCCCATCTGCCAATATGTACCGAATGAAAGGAAAAGATTTGTCCATTTGTGAAAGATGTACCTCGCCTTCTTGTATCCATCCTGTTATCTGCTCAAATTTAGATACTTCCCATAAATCTATGACAAATTTATATCGAAAAGTAGATCAACATCCAAAGGTAAAAAAAGCCTTTGTCGGCTCTGGAATTCGATATGATTTATTGGTCGACGATTTCAATAAGAATAATCAAGACGGTAACCATGATGAATACATGGAACAACTAATAACCAGACATGTATCAGGTCGATTAAAAGTAGCCCCAGAACATACTTCAGACAATACGCTGAGAGTAATGAGAAAACCTTCTTTTAAATACTTCAAAAAGTTTAAAGAAAAATACGATAAAATTCAATCAAAATTTGGGTTAAAACAACCACTTATTCCTTATTTTATT
>CAZXZK010000031.1:15090-21216 GCA_964645295.1 uncultured Cytophagales bacterium
CACCCCCACCCCAATGACCGTGTCAGAGGTGATTTTTTATACCGGCTTACATCCATACACTTTACAACCTATCAATACCCCTAAAACAAAAGAAGAAAAACAAAATCAAAATAAGTATTTTTTTTGGTATAAAAATGAGTATAAGAGCTGGATCAGAGATCGCTTAAATAAATTAAATAGACCCGATCTTGCTGATAAACTTTTGAATCGCAGAAGCTAGTTTTTTCTGGTTCCTCCTCCTCAGACTCAATATTTACCCCCAGATTCTTGGAAATTGTCATAGCGGATATTTTTTTCTGAATTGAACAAAAAAAAAGCCAGTCAAAAACCGGCTCATTTTTAAAATACCTAACCACTAATAATCTTTAATATTTTTACAGCATTTCTGCCGATATTATCTTAACTTGTATATACAAATATAGGAATTAATCAAAAATATTCAAAAATTTAATAAACTTATTTTTTATTTTTTTTAAAAAATGGGCTAATAAATTAATTATATAGAAATTATTTTTATTTTTTTTTCAAAGTTGGAATACTCCTAAATAAAATTATTCAAAAATGAATAAAAGCTTTTTTATTATTTTTAGCTTTCTTTTGTCGGGTCTTATTTTTTCCTGTGATTCCAAATTAGCCTATGATGCCAATGTCGTTTATCAAGAACAAAAAGAATCTGATTGGAAATTGGCTTCCTTAGCAGCCAAGCAATTTTTTATTGGGAATCAATCGGTAATTACCAATCAAAATTTAGGTAAACCAATTCAATCAATTAAAATACCGCTTGCAAAACCACAAAAAATCAAAAATAATTTTATTTATGAACTCTTTGACTCACCTAATTATCTGAATTTTACCGATTTATCCTTAAAATTATCCAAGGATTCCCTCATTCAAGAAATTATATTAGATGTTTTCGTCGAACGAGAAAATGAATTAAAACTTTTAAAGGAAGATATTCGTTTTTTTTTGGAGAAAAGACTCGGTAAAGAGCAAGAAATCAAAGATTATTTATTTTGGGAAAAAAATAATACCCAAATCTATTTGTATACTTCCGATCAAATAGATTTGGGCATTCGGATTATCGTTCGATAGTGTTTAAATGGATAATACCCATTGGTGTTTGTCGGTGGTCAATCCTAATTTAATCTGATTGATTTCATCATAAACCCTCTTAGTAAAAGCACCCTCTTTGGTGGGAGGAAGCTGGTAATTCTTTCCTTTATAACCAATTTCAGAGATATGAGTAATTACTGCTGCTGTTCCTGCACCAAAAACTTCTTCCACCTTTCCATTCTCTATTCCCTCAATAATTTCATCGATGGATATACGGCGTTCCTCCACCTCGATTCCCCAGTCTTTCGCTATTTGAATAATTGTTCGACGAGTGATTCCATCCAAAATAGAAGTTGATGGAGGTGCAGAGGCTAATTTATCTTCCATTACAAAAAGAATATTCATCGTTCCTGCTTCTTCAATATATTTATGCTCATTCGCATCAGTCCAAATAAGTTGGTCATAGCCTTCTTTTACTGCTTTGGCAGTTGGATATAAAGAGCCTGCGTAATTCCCAGCATTTTTAGAATAACCTACGCCACCTTTTGCTGCACGAATATATTCCGTTTCAATCTTTACCCTTAAGGGCTTGCTATAATAAGCCCCTACCGGAGAGGTGATAATCATGAATTTATAGGTTTGAGAAGGACTCACCCCAAGATATTCATCGGTACCAAACATGAATGGACGGATATATAAAGAATAGCCCTCCTTATTGGGAACCCAGTTTCGATCTAAATTAATCAATTCTTTAAGGCCTCCCATGAATATTTCCTCAGGGATTAATGGCATGGCCATTCTTTCGGCCGAGATATTCATCCTATTAAAATTATCCTGCGGACGAAAGACATGGATAGTTCCATCCTTTCCACGATAGGCTTTTAAACCTTCAAAAATGGATTGGCCATAGTGCAAAGACATTAAGGCTGGTTGAAATTCCATTGGTCCATAAGGGACTATTTTAGAGGTTTGCCATTCACCATTGGCATATTCTGCGATATACATATGGTCTGCAAATGTTCTACCAAATATGATATTCTCTAAATCAATTTGGTTTAATTTTGATTCTACTATTTGACTGATTGATGTTTTCATTGAATTATTTACCTGAAATCCAAGGCGTCTCTTTAATATTGAAATCTTTATGCAATTTTCGCGCTAATACGAACAAATAATCAGATAATCGATTTAGATAGACGAGGGCAATATCATAACCTTCAACATAATTCTCATTAATCCATTTAATTAGGCTTCTTTCAGCCCTTCTACAAACACTTCTACAAACGTGTACTCGCGCTATGGTCTCGTTTCCAGATGGTAATATAAAATTTCTTAGCGGTTCAAGTTCTTCGTCAATTTCATCAATTTTCTCTTCCAATTCAACAATTTCATTTAAAGAAACTAGTTTCATATTCCCCAAAGATTCTGGGCCATTTGATGCTATATGCGCTCCAATAGTAAAAATCGTTGATTGGGAAGAATAGATAAATTTTTTAAGTTTATTGTCCTCAAGTCCTGATGAAAATAATCCAAGAAGAGAGTTTAATTCGTCTAAATCTCCCATAGCCACGATTCTCGTTTCTGCTTTTGACATAACCGAACCATCCGCCAAACGGGTAAGTCCTTTATCGCCAGTTTTTGTGTATATTGCCATGACAGATTTGTTTAATCTCCAAATCTAACTTATTATTCATAAATTCCCAATTTTCAGGATTAAAAAATTATAACTTTTTTAAGATTGAGGGTTTTATTATTTTGAATTAAATTAGGTAAGTTTCGATATCAATTGTAATTTTGAGAATAATTTAAAAATATGAGTATAGAATTTTTCTTATCTAGTGTTCTTAAATGGATTAGTTTGCTATTATTATTTGCTAGCTTACTTTTTGTATACCGAGGTCTTCCAGATCCAGCTGCTGTACATTTTGATTCAATTGGTCAGCCAGATGGTTTCCTACCAAAAGAGCAATTGTTTTATGTAATGACAGGGATTGTTCTATTCTTTAATATAGTAGTAGGCTATTTGGCGAAAGCGATTAAAAAACTTCCCTTAAAATCAGTTTACTTTCGATCCAAAGGGGAAGGAATGATTCAAACCATTTTATCCTATTTTTTAAATTTTGGATTAGTTTTATTGAATCTTTATTTAGCCTATGTCTTACGAGTTTTATTAATGGTTAATGACTCTAGAACCGAAACGATGGATTTTTCCTATTTAGGTTCCTTAGGCCTTATTTTTTTCTTAATTTGGATAATTTATCCCTTCGCCAGAATATTTTTTCTACCGAATAAAAATAATTAATTGAAAATGCGTTTTCCTACGATCAAAATTGAGGATTACGATTATCATTTACCCGAGGAAAAAATTGCCCTTTTCCCCTTGGATAAAAGAGATCAATCAAAATTATTAGTTTATAAAAATGGTGAAATCCTACACAAGGAATTTAAAAACATGGCTTATTTTTTACCCGATGATGCCGTTTTAATTTTGAATAATACCAAGGTGATTCCAGCAAGAATTCATTTGGAAAAACCCTCTGGTTCCTTGATAGAAGTTTTTTTGTTACGTCCACAAGTAGTGGAAAATATTGGAAAAGTACTGAAAGGCACGAAGAATGAAATTAATTTTGAGGCTTTGGTAGGGAATAAGAAACGGTGGAAAGAGCAAGAGATTTTAAATAAAGAAATTAGCCTAGATGGCCAAGTACTCAAGGTTGAATTTTCCTGGCTGAATCGGGAGAAAAACCATATCCGCATTCTATGGGAAGGAAATAAGGCATTTTCAGAAATTTTAGATGAATTGGGGAAAATACCTTTGCCCCCGTATATTAACCGATCAGCAGAAAAAGAAGATCTGGAACGTTATCAGACAATTTTTTCTCAAGAATTAGGCGCTGTTGCTGCTCCAACTGCCAGTCTACATTTTACCCAAGAAGTTTTTGAAAGGATTGCAAAAAAAGGAATTGAACAAAAAACCCTGACTCTACACGTAGGTGCCGGTACTTTTCTGCCAGTCAAGGTAGAAAATCTAAAAGATCATCCTATGCATCGCGAGCAAGTGATTGTTGGAAAAGAATTTTTGCTTTTTTTAAAAGAAACCAATAAGAAAATAATTCCGGTTGGAACTACTGCCCTCCGTGCCATTGAATCAATTTATTGGTCTGGGGTCAATTTGATTTTGAATAAAATTAACTGGGAAGGGGTATTTGTATTACCCAAAGAGTTTTCTTATGAAAATGCCCCTTATGCCATTAGTAATCAAGAGGCAATTGAAGCTATTCTTTCCTACCTTGAAAAACAAGGGTATGATCAATGGGTAATGGAAACAGAATTATTAATTGGTCCAGGATATGATTTTCATTTTTGCGCCGGTCTCATCACCAATTTTCATCAACCAAAATCAACGTTATTGGTATTGATTGCTGGGATTATTGGCAAGGATTGGAAAAGGGTTTATCAGGAGGCCTTAGAGAATAATTACCGATTCTTGAGTTATGGGGATTCATCCATATTGTTAAAAAGCTAGCATTATTTTTTATATTTGCACCTCTTATTGAAAGAAAAAACGAAATTATGACAAATCAATTCATTGAGGAATTAAGGTGGAGAGGTATGTTGCACGACATGATTCCAGGCTTGGAAGAGCAATTAAATAAGGAAATGACCTGTGCTTACATAGGTTTTGACCCTACTGCTCCCAGTTTACATATCGGTAATCTTGCCGCCATTATGTTATTAAAGCATTTTCAATTAGCTGGTCATAAGCCAATCGCATTGGTAGGAGGAGCCACCGGAATGATCGGAGATCCATCTGGGAAGAATGCCGAGAGGGAATTTTTATCAGAGGAGACCTTGAGAAATAACCAAATTGGTATAAAAGCCCAGTTAGAAAAGTTTTTGGATTTTAAATCTGGAGAAAATTCCGCTGAAGTGGTTAATAATTATGATTGGTTTAAAGATTTTTCATTTTTAGGATTTCTTCGGGAGGCAGGGAAGAATTTGACAGTTAATTATATGATGTCTAAAGATTCAGTGAAGAATCGGTTAGAAACAGGCTTGTCTTTTACAGAATTTTCCTATCAGCTATTACAGGGATATGATTTTTACCATTTATATCATCATAAGAATGTCCGTTTGCAAATGGGTGGTTCGGATCAATGGGGGAATATTACAACAGGGACAGAACTGATTCGTAGAAAATCGGTTAATTCGGAAAAGGAAGAAAGAGCCTATGCTTTAACGACCCCTCTAGTCACCAAGGCAGATGGAACCAAATTTGGAAAATCTGAATCGGGAAATGTTTGGTTAGATGCTAGTAGAACAAGTCCGTATGAATTTTATCAATTTTGGTTAAATGCGGCAGATTCGGACGTTTCCAAATTAATCAGGGTATTTACCTTGATTGATAAAAAGCAAATTGAAGAATTGGAAAAGCAACATGCGGAGGCACCCCATTTAAGATTGATACAAAAGGCGATTGCTCAAGAAGTGACTGCGCGAGTGCATGGGGAAGCTATTACTGAGGATATTATTGAGGCCTCAGGAATCTTATTTGCCAAAGATGCTGTTGAGCGATTGGAAGCTGCTAAATCGTCGGTTATCGATTTATTACCAATCCTAAAAATTTCAAAAGAGGAAATGGATGAGGTAAATAATTTAACAGACCTATTAAGTATTGGAACGAAAGGGGTGATTTTTAATTCAAAGGGAGAAGCCAGGAAGGCCATTCAAGCCAATGCTATTGCTATTAATAAAGTTAAGGAGACTGACCCTTTTTATTCCTGCCAAAATATGAATAAACTAAGAAATGATTTAGTTTTAATTAGTGTAGGAAAGCAAAAGAATTATCTGTTAAAATTTCTTTAATTTTTTTAATATTTTTTTTGAACAAATGTTTGGAAACTAAATTTTATCCTTGCATCTTTGCAGTCCTATTCGGCAGGAACATTTGAAAAAAGTTTTAATTTGGCCTGTTGACAACAAAATATAATTAATTTCATTTTCTGGAATAATTTTTATTTTGCAAGTTCTTTGACGTGATGATAAAAGGGTGTTAATATAGATTTTTTTAAA
>CAZXZK010000032.1:0-1628 GCA_964645295.1 uncultured Cytophagales bacterium
AGTTCACGTTGTTGGGCCGCAGCTGGGGCTCACCATGCCGGGACTCACAATCGTGAATAATATTTTGTTAACTTAATCATAGTCGATTATTCCTCCCTATTATTTATTGGTAAATTGGATATTTCAGTTAATTTATTCTGAGCTAAGGCTTTTACTTCCTCATTCTCTGAATTCTCAATGATTGAATTCAAGGTGGCCAAGGCTTGAGGGATATTTTTAAGTCCAACAAAATTATCAGCCAATAAAATGAAGGCTTTAGCAACAATAATTTCAGATGCTTCAGCAAAATCATTTTGAAATTTCTCAATAATCATATCAATTGATTCTTGATATTTGCCTTCTTGTTGAAGAAAGGCAGCCAATTGGTATTGGGCTTGAGCTCCAAGTTCAGCTTTATCATAAGCCACGACCTTTCTAAGCCAGAATTTTTGATCATCCACCTTGGCTAAATCTTCAAAACCTTTTGCCATTCTATTCGATAATTCTGCTTTCTCCAGGTCAGAAACCGTATTCAATTGGATGACCTCATTGGAAATGATGGCCGCTGAATCTATCTTATTTAAGGCGATATAATTATTCACTAAACCATTATTAGCCATTAAGGCTTCTTGGGGGTTCAAATCCTTTAATTGCAAACGTTTGAGCGATTGAATACTCATGGAATAATCCTTTAAATCGTAGGAAATTTTTGCAATCCTCTCAAAAAATCGTTTGGCTTGTGGGTGATTTTCATCCATGGATAAAACCTTTAAATAAAAGTCTCTGGCAATTTCAAAGCGTTCACCTCGATAGGCCGCATCTGCAATTAAATAAATGGCTTCCTCCTGATGCTTGGTATTTGGATATTTTTCCAAATAGGCCATTAGAGGTTCAATAGATTGAACAAAATTGGTTCCTAAATAAATATTTTTTGCGGTGCTATATTCCAGTTCTTCTGTTTCTGAGGCATTCAAACGATTACCTGATTTCTCTCTAAAGGCCATTAAAATTTGGGTAAATTCATTTGCCCTACCAACCTCATTTAATTCTTCTTGTAATCCGTATAAGGCATCTCTTGCCACATCTTGGGTTGGATAATTCAAGATAATTGACCTAAACTCTTCAATGGCTTTTTCATGATTGCGCAGATTCATATAAGATTGTGCTCGATACAGTAAGGCATCGTAGAAAAAGGCATTCGACTTTAAATTTTCAATAATATAGGTAAAGCCCTCAATGGCATCTTCGTATTGTCTAGTATTAAAGGCCGTTAGATTTTCCTGATAAAGTGCATTATTCAAATAGCTTGATTTAGGAAAATCCTTTTTGAGTCTTTTAAATGCGGCAATAGCTTCTGAACCTCGGTTTAAATAGTTTAGGGTAAGACCGATTTGATAAAGCGCATAATCCTTTTCAGAATCTAATTCATTATAAGCCTGCTGATAATAATTTAAGGCATCATTGTATTTTTTATTGATTAAATAGGTATCAGCTAGCCTAAGAATTACATTTGGATTTTTGGAATTTGATTTCCCTGATGCTAATAATCTATCGACATAGGTTTTAAACAAAGCATTTGCCTTAGTAAAATCTGCCAAATTAAAATAAGCATAGGCTAAAGACAAGCGAACTTGTTGATCAAAATCTGG
>CAZXZK010000032.1:1638-17274 GCA_964645295.1 uncultured Cytophagales bacterium
TCTTCATTATATTCTTGTTCTTCTAGTTTTACTTTGTTTAATAATAAAGGATTATAAATTTCAACGGCTTCCTTAAAACGTTTGTTTTGAGAGTATATCTCTGCTTTTGCATAGGTCGCCAAAACTTTAATGCGAATATCCTGATCATTATTAATGGCTTCATTCATTAATTCCAAAGACTGTTGGAATAAATTTTGATTATAGGCCTTTACCCCTAAATTATAACAAAGCTTTTGGTAGGCTAAATTTAATTCAGATGTTTTTTTAGCCACTGAGGCCAAATAATTAACTGCTGCTTTTAGATTATTCCCACTTAAAATTGCCTCTGAGGCAACTAAATAGCTTTCTTCCAGAAATTTTGACTCTGGAAATTGTCCATTAAATTCAGCTAAGGAACTTAAACAATCCCCTGCTCGACCAATATCCAATAATACCTTTGCATAATTAAAACTAGCTTCTTCTTTGATTTCTACGTTGAAGTTTAATTCTTTGGCATTTTTAAACGCATCCATGGTCGCCTCCAAATTACCAGCTTTTAATTGTGCTAAACCTACAGTAAAAGCAGCTATTTGTCCTACCGAATCCTTCTTTTCTGATAATTCCTTTAATTCTATATAGGCTTTTGAAAATTGGTTGGTTTTATAGAGTGAAAAACCGTAATGAAATTTGGTTTCATCATTTTTTGATTCCGGAACAATATTAAAAGCCTTTTCGTAATTTTTGAAGGCTTTATCGTAATATCCAAGTTTATATTGAACCTCTGCCACTAGAATGGCTAAATCATCAATCCGATAATCTGAATTTGGCTTAGATAAAATATTCTCCGCAAAATTAATCATTTCATTGAATTTCCCCTGATGAAACAAACTCATAGAGATCCAATTCGGTATATCAGCACGAAAATTTGATTTTCCTTCTGCCTTTTTAAAATCCTCAATCGCATCATTATACCGTTTCTCCCCAAAATTTATAACACCAGCATAATAAGCTGAATTAAAAGAATATTCTTCATTCGGACTGTTTTTAAGGCTTAAGAATAAATCCAAGGCATTCTTTAGAGATTTTGTTTCATAATAGGAAACCGCTAATTTATATTTGGCCTCTTCGTTGGTCTGAGAAGATTTTGCTAAATATTTTATTGCCCTGTCATAATCCCCATTATCATAAAAAAACAAACCAATTCCTCTCAATAATTTTAAAGCTTGAGGGTGTTCAGGATGATCTTGAATAAACCGTTGAGCATATAATTCTGATTCAGGCTGGCTCATGTACAAACTGCACATGGTGATATAATATTCGGCTAATACCTTTTGTCCGTCTTGTTCTTGATTAAAAGAAGGAAGACTATTCAAATAATAAAGAAATTCCTCTTTTGCGGCAACAAAATTCTTGGCATCAAAATATTCTTTTGCTTGTCTGAAATGAACCGCATAATCTTGAAAGCTTATGGATTGCTGACTAGTTACCGAATGAAGAAAAAATAATTGGAATATGAAAAGAAAAATAAATTTTATAGCTTTTTGAAACATGTGTAAAACTTTAAAGTCACGCTTATACAATAATACGATTTTTCTTTTAAATTATTATTAATTCTCCTGGTTTTTTCTTTGGAATAATTGAACTTATTTCTTGGAAATTTAGGAGATAATCCTAATTTTGAGTTTCTTTTACAACAAGCTATTTCATTATGAAGAAATTAATTCAATCTTTAACGCTTATTATTATTTTTATCTTTTTTAATCAAATTAATTTGATGGCAGAATCCAATCTAATTCACTATGTTTCGATGGAAAAACCAAACCGACATTATTTTCAGGTTCAGACAGATATAATCGTTTCTGAGTCCATGCAAAAAAATGGGTTTGCAGAGGTAAAAATGGCGGTCTGGACACCCGGTTCTTATCTGGTAAGAGAATTTTCTAGAAATATCGAAAGTTTAACGGCAAAAATTTCAAATAAAGCTGCTAATGTCGATAAAATGTCTAAAAATACCTGGAGAGTAAACCTAAAAAATGCTCGAAAAGGTGATAAAATTTCGGTTTCCTACCAAGTATATGCTTTTGAGCAATCCGTCAGAACTTCCATTTTGGATGATTCTCATGGTTATATTAATCCTGCGAGTGTTTTTCTTTATGTAGAAGAATATAAAAATCAATCAATTGATTTGATAATTAATCCTTACAAAGGGTTTACTAGGAGTTCTTCCGCCATGAAAGAAATAAAGGAACATCATTTTCAAGCTAGGAATTTGGATGAATTTATTGACTCTCCTATTGAGATAGGTAATCATGAGGTTTTAAGATTTGATATGGAGGGAATTCCTCATGAAATAGCCTTTTATGGTCCGGCAGAAGTTGATCGGGTGAAATTTGTGGAAGATGTTAAACGTGTTTGCTTAGAGGCAAAAAATGTTTTTAAAACGCACCCTTGTGATCATTATTTATTCATTATACATAATTATGAACGAGGAGGCGGAGGTTTAGAGCATCTAAATTCTACCACTTGTGAGGTTTCCCGTTCTTCTTATGAATCCATCAATGGTTATCATGGAATCCTGAACTTATTAGCCCATGAATATTTCCATCTTTGGAATGTCAAGCGTTTGAGACCTGAAGCATTAGGGCCATTTGATTATGAGAATGAAAATTATACGCATCATTTATGGTTAAGTGAAGGCTTTACTTCTTATTATGCCAATTATATTACTTGGAAGGCAGGATTTATTCCTGAAACGGATTTCTTAAAAGAAACGGCTTCTAATATTGCCTATGTGGAGAATATGCCCGGAAATTATGTTCAAACTGTCGCTGAGGCTAGTTTTGATGCTTGGATAAAGTATTACCGCCCGAATGAAAATTCACGAAATGCAACCATTTCCTATTATTCTAAAGGGGAAGTTTTAGGTACATTTTTTAATTTATGGATATTGAAAAATTCAAAAGGGCAAAAAAATCTTAATGATTTAATGCAGTATTTATACCAAACAACCTATGTTGAGAAATCCAGAGGTTTTACAGACCAGGAAGTGATGGAAGCATTTTCTTATATTGCAGGTAAATCAGCCAAAGAAATTTTTAAAAAAAATATTTTTGGTTTAGAATGGCCTGATTTCAAAGGTTTATTCAATGATTTTGGTTTCGAATTAAAGGACAAGAACGAAAACAATCAAGACCCTTATTTAGGTCTTTTTGTTCGTTCCAATGAAATACTCTCTATCATGAAAGATGGACCCGCAGATTTGGCCGGTTTAAGTGTTCAAGATAAAATTAACCAAGTAAATGGATTAAGTTGGGAGGAGTTTAATAAAAATATTTCGAACCAAAAACCCGGTGAAGAGGTTATATTCAATGTAACAAGAGATGGTATAAATAGAGAATTTAAGGCCGTTTTAATGGCTAATCCAAATAAATCCTACGAATTATTACCTATTCTTAAACTAAATAAACAACAAGAACTTTTAAAAAAGGCTTGGTTAAACTAATTTAAATTTTTATCAGACAATGGCACATGCATTAATGGAAACCGAAAAGGGTACCATGAAGATTGAATTTTTTGAAAAAGATGCTCCTGGGCACGTAAAGAATTTTATCGACTTATCAAATAAAGGATTTTACGATGGAATTAGTTTTCATCGCGTAATCCCTGATTTTGTTATTCAAGGGGGTGATCCTACAGGAACGGGGGCTGGTGGCCCAGGATATAGCATTCCATGCGAATTAGATGGAGAAAATCAATATCATGATCGCGGCGTTTTATCCATGGCTCATAGAGGACCCAATACGGGTGGATCCCAGTTTTTTATCTGTCATAATCGTCAGAATACCCAACATCTTGATCGCCGACATACCTGCTTTGGGAAAGTGGTGGATGGTTTGGATATCATTGACGATATTCGTCAGGGGGATAAAATTATTTCTGTAAAAATCGTGGAGGATTAAAATATGCATTTTGTAAAGGGCCTAGAACATCCGGAATTTAAGTTATTATTATATGTTTGGAATAATAAATTTATTCTAAAATCTGAGTATGGGCCCTTTGAACAAGTATATAAATTTTCCCAATTAGATTTTATATCTCAAGAAGATTTTGAGCAAGCCGTTTTAAAGGAAGAATTTATTGAAGTTATTCGTGTAGCTTTTCAATCGATGGAAAAGGGATTAAAAATTGCTTATGAATAAGTTATTAGTCTATTTTTTTGTTTTTGCTTTCGTTGGATTCACCTCATGTTCTTCTTCGGAAGAAAGGGAATTGGAGGAAGCAACGAAATTTTTTCTTAGGGGAAATGAAAAATGGGCTGAAAAAGAATTTCAAGAAGCCATTAAATGGTATACAGAAGCCATTGAAAAAAAAGATGATTTTTCTGATGCTTTTTATAATCGTGGTCTGGCTTTAGAAGAAATTGGAAAAAATCGGGAAGCATTAATGGATTATTCCAAGGCTTTTGAAATGGACTCTACTTTTTCCATGGCCCTATTTAAAAAGACGGAATTATTGCAATTGATGGGTAATTTAGATCAAGCCCTACCCCTATCGGTTATCTTGGTTTATAAATTTCCTGATTCTTCTAGCTATTGGAAATTAAAAGGGGACATACTTTTAGAAAAAGATAATTTATCGGAAGCTAAGGACCAATTTCAAGAAGCTTTACGCCTAGATTCTTCCAATGTGGAGGCCATGATTAATTATGGTATCGTATTTCAAAAAATGGGTGATTTGGATCAATCAATGGAAATTTTTTCGAAAGCTCTTTCTTATGGAAAATACAAATCCTTAATTTTAAATAATTTAGGTTATATAGAAATTGAAAAACAACAATGGAAAAGGGCAAAATCGCTTCTATTAGAGGCAAAAGCCTTGGATCCTAATAATCCATTAATTCAAAATAACCTTTTGAAAATTAGGGAATAGTTCATAGTTCATACAGCGCGGCGGCCACTTATCTAATATTCTAAACAAATATTTCCAAAATTCTGGGACCAGGCATTTTAATATCTAGAAATTTAGGTAATTCTGCCCTTAGATTCGGTATTGTTGAAATCGCGCGATAATTAATTTTATAGGATTCTGCAATTAAGCGAGCACTGGTTTCTTGTTTCGCCTCTATAAATTCCTCTAATTCTTCCTGTCGAGCAGAACCTTCTAATAGCCTAAAAATCCCTCCTCCTTGATTATTAATGATGATAATTCGGTTATTGGATCCGATGTATTTATTCCATAGGGCATTTTTATCATATTGGAAACTCAGATCACCCAAAATACAAAGATTGATTTTCGATTCATTCAATTGAGAGGAGCCAATAGCGGTACTTAAGATTCCATCAATCCCACTCGTACCCCTATTGCAGAAACAGCAATGGTTGATGGACTTCCAACCTACTAAATTGGGGTATCTGGCAGACATGGAATTTCCGAAATGAATATCGATTATTTGATCCTTCGCATAATCAAATAAATGTTTCCAGATATTTAATTCACTTTGTTCTAGTGGATTATTTGAAAATCGTTCAGCTAATTTATTTTCTGCCAATATTGCTGCATCCTTCCACGATTGATAATAACTGGTTTCTAAATTTAATTTACGGAAGCTCTCCATCAATTCATTAAATAATTCTTGTGGACTTAATTCAAGGATTTGGCTTAATCCTTGAAAAGTATCAGGAATGGAAGAGGTTTTTTTCTTGCTGATCAACCAAATTTCATTGATTTTAGTATTTCTGAGAAATTTTTTATGGTTTTTTGAAATGACCGATTCCCCTAAATGAATCACTAAATTCGGTATTTCTGGAATTTTTTCTGAATTTTTTCCAACTAAAAGGTCGGCTGAATAACCAAGACCAATATTGGCAATAGGTTCCGCTAATATTGGAATCCCTAATTCATGAATTTCTTTGATTACTGGCAATATCTCCTTATTTTTTTCTAATTGTCCGAAGGAGATTAATACCTTACCATTATTTAATAAAGATTCTTCGAGCCTTGTTATTAATGCTCTTGGGAGGATGGCTTCGGTTTTTTGAATTTGAATTTTTTTAAATAAAAAATCTGGTTTCAAAATTTCATTTTTCTCCGGATAAAAAGGTTCTGAAATTGGTATATTTAAATGTACAGGGCCTTTTTGATAGATAAATGAATGTGCAAAACTTTCATTTATGATTCTATTTCGGTACCAATTGATTTCCTTTTTATTGGTTGAAATTTCCTCCGTAGGATATTCTTGAAAATAATGGATATAATTTTGATAAAGATTGGTTTGGTTGATCATTTGATTATCCCATTGTCCTAACCATTCTTTCGGACGATCTGCGGTTAATACGATTAGAGGAATATTGGAATGAAAAGCCTCAGCAATGGCCGGAGCGAAATTTAGGGGGGCTGTCCCGGAGGTACAACAGATGACGACTGGTCTATTGGATTTTTTGGCAATACCTAGGCCAAAATAGGCAGCAGATCTTTCATCTACGATGGAATAGGTTTTAAAATTTTTATTCCGATTAAAGGCCAAAATTAAAGGGGCATTTCTAGATCCGGGACAAAGAACAACTTCTTTGACACCGAGCTGGAAAAGCCCCTCAGATAGTTCTATTAAGCCTTTTGGAAATGCCATAGCATGATTCCTAACCTAAATATGTTTTTAATGCTTTGCTTCGTGATGTATGTCTTAAACGACGAATGGCTTTTTCTTTTATTTGGCGTACACGCTCTCTGGTAAGATTGAATTTTTCACCTATTTCCTCGAGTGTCATGGCATGTTCTCCATTTAAACCAAAATAGAGGGTGACAACGTCTGCTTCTCTTTGTGTAAGAGTTGAAAGTGCTCGTTGTACTTCTCTTCTTAGGGAATCGTTGATTAAACCAGAATCTGGTTTATCTTCTGTATCGTTTTCTAAGACATCTAATAAGGAATTTTCTTCTCCTTGAACAAAAGGAGCATCCATTGAGACGTGTCTACCTGAAATTTTCAAAGTATCTACGACTTCACCTGTAGAAATTTCTAATACTTCAGCTAATTCCTCTGGAGAAGGCTCTCTTTCAAATTTTTGTTCTAATTCCGAGAACGTTTTCGAAATTTTATTTAATGAACCGACCCTATTCAATGGTAAACGAACAATTCTTGATTGTTCAGCAAGGGCTTGTAGGATGGATTGTCGTATCCACCATACAGCATAAGAAATGAATTTAAACCCTCTGGTCTCGTCGAAACGTTGTGCGGCTTTGATAAGACCTAGATTACCTTCATTAATTAAGTCTCCTAGACTTAAACCTTGATTTTGATATTGTTTAGCAACCGAAACCACAAAACGTAAATTGGCTTTGGTTAATCTTTCTAAACTTAATTGGTCTCCTTCTCTGATTTTTTGTGCGAGTGTTACCTCTTCATCCGGGGATAATAAATCAACTTTACCAATTTCTTGTAGGTATTTATCAAGAGATTGACTCTCTCGGTTGGTAATTTGTTTACTAATTTTAAGTTGTCTCATAATTTGTAGACTTTATTTTAAAAGACTAAAATTCAATTTATTTACCTACTTGGCTTAATCTTTCTTTTCAGGTTTTGGAATTAAGACTTTTGCTGAAAGTTTAAACTTACCAGTTTTCTTATCAATATCGATTAATTTCACATCGATTTTATCGCCTTCTTTTAAAACGGATTCAACATTTTCTAATCTTTCCCAAGTAATTTCTGAGATGTGTAAAAGACCGTCTTTTCCTGGTAAAAATTCAACAAAAGCGCCAAATGATTGGATATTTTTTACTTTTCCATGGTAAACTTCACCAATTTCTGGAATAGCCACAATACCACGTATCATTCCTTCCGCAATTTTCATTCCCTCACCGTTGGAAGTAAAGATGCTAACATAACCACCATCTTCTTTTTCTTCAACTGTTACGGTTGCACCTGATTGTTTTTGAATATCTTGAATGATTTTTCCACCTGGCCCAATGACAGCACCAATTTGTTCTTTTAAGATTTTAATCAACATTGCTCTTGGTGTTTGAGGTTTAAATTCACCTCTTGAATCAGCAATTGCTTCATTCATTTTACCAAGGATATGTAATCTTCCTTCTTTGGCTTGATTCAAAGCTTCTTCCAATACTTGATAAGATAAACCTTTCACTTTAATGTCCATCTGACAAGCCGTAATTCCTTTTTCAGAACCAGTTACCTTAAAATCCATATCACCTAAATGATCTTCATCTCCTAATATATCAGATAATACGGCGTATTTTCCAGAATTAGAATCAGAAATTAATCCCATTGCTATACCTGATACCGGGCGTTTTATTTTTACCCCTGCATCCATTAAGGCAAGTGTTCCGGCACAGACTGTTGCCATGGAAGAAGACCCGTTGGATTCTAAAATATCGGATACAATTCGAATGGTATACGGATATTCGTTAAGGTTGGGAAGGACTTTCTTGATTGCACGCATGGCCAAATTACCATGACCTACCTCTCTTCTTCCTGGACCACGATTTGGTTTTACCTCACCAGTGGAAAATCCAGGGAAATTATAGTGCAACATGAATTTATTATAACCTTGGAACATGGGTTGATCGATGATTTGTTCATCCATTTTCGTTCCTAAAGTGACCGTTGTTAAGGATTGGGTTTCACCTCTTGTAAATACGGCTGATCCGTGTGGGGCAGGTAAATAATCTACCTCACAAAAGATAGAACGAATTTCATTTAGTTTTCTTCCATCTAAACGGTATCTTTCTTCTAAAACCAATTGTCTTGAAGCTTCTTTCTCGATATCATGGAAATATTTTTTCGCTAAAGACTCATCGACTTGTGAATCCTCTGGTAAAGATTCGAAATAAGCATCTATGATTTTATTGATATTTTCTCTGCGTAATTTCTTGGAAGGATTACCTTCCTTGACAACCTCTAGGAATTGTCCGTAGAAATTATCCCAAAGTTCTTTTTTCAAATCTTCATCATGCACTTCATGACAATATTCTCTCTTTTCTGTTTTTCCGACTGCTGCTTCTAATTCTTTAAGTGCTTGGCATTGAATTTTGATAGCTTCGTGAGCAACTTTCATAGCCTCTAACATTTCCAGCTCAGAAACCTCATTGGCCTCTCCTTCTACCATTAAAATATCATTCTCGTTTGCCGCAACGATTAATTCTAATTCTGCATCAACGATTTGAGAAATAGTTGGATTGATGATATATTCCCCGTTAATTTTTGCAACTCTTACTTCAGAAATTGGACCATTAAAGGGGATGTCTGAAACAGCTAAAGCCGCCGCTGCTGCTAATCCAACGAAAGCGTCTGGGCTAACCTCTGAATCCGCTGAAATTAGGTTAATGTTTACTTGCGTATCAGCGTGGAAATCATCTGGAAACGAAGGTCTTAATGCTCTGTCTACTAAACGAGAAATTAAAATTTCATAATCGGATAATCTAGCCTCTCTTTTTAAGAAAGACCCTGGGATTCTTCCCATGGATGCAAATTTCTCCTGATAATCAACTGATAATGGAAGAAAATCGGTTCCTTCTTTATATGTTTTTGAAGCCACTACAGTGGCTAATAGCATCATATTCCCTGATCTCAAGACAATTGACCCATCCGCTTGCTTCGCTAATTTCCCGGTCTCAATTTGGATCTCTTTGCCGTCTGGCATGGAGATGTTTTTAGTTACAATATTAAATGACATATGTGTTTTTTATGTGTAGTCGAATAATTATTATTCAACTTTTTTTTATGAAGAATTTAAAAAAAAATTGAAGGCCAAATCTACCTGAATGATAATCTTTGGCCTTTCAATAATTACTTTCTAATTCCTAATTCTGCAATAATGGCACGATATCTGGTGATATCTTTTTTGATTAAATAGTCTAATAAACGACGACGCTTACCTACTAATTTTAAAAGACCTAATTGGGTTGAATAGTCTTTTTTATTCTTTTTTAAATGCTCAGTCAAATGATTGATTCTGTAGGTGAACAACGCAATTTGCGATTCAGCAGAACCAGTATCGATTTTAGACTTAGCTTTTCCTTTTGATTGAAAGATTTCTTCTTTCTTTTCGCTTGTCAAATACATCTTTTACCAGTTTTTAAGTGAATTTATAAATTAAACCACAAAATTACTTAAATATTGCGTAAACACAAAGGTTTTATCTTCTTTTATTTTTTATCCTTTCTAGAAAGTTTTGCCAACGGATTTTATAAGCATCCCATTCAAACAACCGGGAGTCTTTGAGGGCAATTCTGGTAAAATAAAGGGCAATGATTCCCAAAAGAATATTCGATATCCATGCTCCTACCCAAATGATGATCTTACCTTCTCGTGCCATTTTCTCTCCTTGGGTTGAAAATATATACATCAAGATAAAAAAGCTGACTGCAACCACTATTGGTACTCCAAATCCTCCTTTTTTAATAATGGATCCGAGCGGCGCACCAATTAAAAGCATGATTAATAATGAAACGGCATTGGTGTATTTTCTGTGCCATTCGATCAATGTTTTGCGAAGGGTTAAGACTAAATTATGGTAGATTAAACTATTGGTTTGAGATAAGGAGACGATATTGCTTGTTTCACCTTCAATCAAGCTATTCGTAGTTTTAATATTTTTATTCCATTTCCCCTCATATTTTTCTTTAAATTCATTTTTTGCCCATTTTGCTAAATTTAAGCTGTCTTTTCCAATATTTTTTTGAAAATAGAGGTAAAAACTTTTAGACGATTTAATAAACCCTTTTTGTTTTTCGGATAAGTTAGTTGCTATGGAATCGGCATCGTGCAGTAATTGTTGATTGGATTTCATGATTTCGTAGCCTGAAAATTGATTTTCAGATGTTTTTTTCATGTCGAATGCATCCAAAGACATGACTACCTTAGATCGTTTAAATTCATGTACGGCATAGTCTGAGCGATCAAATCCTTTTCCTCTATCAGCATCGTCTAAATAATCTTTTCCATTGAATAATTCAAAAACCAGATAGGATTTATTTTGGATGGTATACATCTCTGCACTATCTGCCAAGGTGACGTGCCGGTTTCCATCATTGTCGGTATGATCATAAATAATGATGTTTTTTAAGGTTTTATTATCGGGGAATTTCTTACTCACTTTAATGGAATATCCGGGTAAATCGGTGTAAAACTGTCCTTCCTTGATATTCAATGTAGTTTTCGTTGTTTTAATATCGTATAATAAACTCCATCCCTTTAAATTGGCCCAAGGGAGGGCAACATTTCCAAACCAAAACATAAAGATCATCATGAATCCAGATAAGACAATCACGGGACGAAAAACTCTAATGATAGAGATCCCCGAACTTTTGATAGCGGTTAATTCGAAATTTTCTCCGAGTTTTCCAAAGGTCATCAAGGAGGAAATTAGCATCGAAAGTGGCATGGCCAAGGGGAAGGTAATCAATGAAAAATAAAAGAAAAGTTGAATGTAGACGTCCCAGCCTAAATCTTTGCCAAATAAATCGGAAAAATAGAACAAGACTAATCTTAAAAGAAAAATAAAGATTACGATAAATAAAATGAGAATAAATGGACCAATAAATGCCTTTAATACTAATTTATCCAGTTTTTTCAGCATGAATCAACAAACTAATTTTTCCTTTAATTTTCCAACTAAAAAATTCCATAGATCATTAGCGTCTTCCTGGTCATCAAAATTAGAAGCTGAATCGTTGATGATTAAATAGGTAGAATTAGATAATTCACTAACTTCTAAAATCAATTCAATGGTGCCCTTATGATCGGAATTTTGGAATTCAAATTTAGCAAATTTATTGAATTTTGAAGAGATAAGTTTGGCAAAATGGTCTTCTTCATCCCAAATAAAATTAAAATTTTGGGAATTATTTACCAGGACTTTGTCGGCAAACCATTCCTCTAAACCTGACGCAGTGCTGATATAAGGATATAAAACCTTGGCTGAGGTCCGTAATTCAAATTCTAAATGGTATAATGGCTCATTCATACGTACCTGCAATATATGACATATATGTAAATATCCAACAGTATTTTTTATTAATTGAACGTATTTTATAAATTCTTAATTGTAATTTTGTTGGTATGAATAAAAATAAGAAACCCAATTTTGATGATATTTTCATGCAATTAGCTGAGAGTTTGTCTCTTCGTTCGCATTGCACTAAAGCCCAAGTAGGTGCTGTATTGACAAAAGATACCAGAATTATTTCGATAGGTTATAATGGGCCACCTGCTGGAACGCATAATTGTGATGAAGAATTTGGGGAGGAAGGTTGTCCGCGAGATTCAAAAGGATCATGTTCTTTGGCTTTGCATGCCGAGCAAAACGCCATTCTATATGCCTCTAAAAATGGCTCTGACGTGGAAGGGGCAACGATTTATGTCACCCTCTCCCCTTGTATAGCTTGTGCCAGGGTTATCTACACAATGAAGATAAAGCGAGTTGTCTATTTAAAGTCTTATGCGGCATATAAAAAGATTCCGAGCGATGAGGGGGTTGATTTTTTAAGAAAATTTGGTGTAGTAGTAGATAAGTATTGTTAATCTGATATTGTTTATATAAATTTGCACTCTCATTTTGGCGGGGTAGCTCAGATGGTTAGAGCGTTGGATTCATAACCCAAAGGTCGGCAGTTCGATTCTGCTCCCCGCTACATCCCCCCCTATTTTTATTTAATAGCAGCAACCGCGCAATGAAGAGAATTCAAAAGTTTTGTCTAACTTTAGAGTATGTCCGAAATCAGCTTTTCTCAGTTTAAAAAATCTATTTTAGAAGGAAGGATGTCCCCGGTTTATTTTATCCACGGGGATGAAAATTATTTTATTGATGAAATTCACCATTTAATTGAAAATAATGCCCTTCCAGAACAAGATCGTGGATTTAATCAATATCTATTGTTTGGCAAGGATACCGATCTTCCATCGGTCATTTCTAAGGCGATGAATTATCCTATGATGGCCGAGCACCAATTAGTCTTGGTGAAAGATGCCCAATTTCTAACTAATACAGCAGGTAAAGGAAAAGGTGCTGCCGAGGCAGAGGCCAATGCCTTGAAAATTTTAGAAAATTATTTAAAAAATCCGGTAAAAACCACTTATCTGATTTTTTCATTGAATGGAAATTTGGCCAGGAATACCAAAATTTATAAATTATTTGAAAAATATGCCCAAATTTTTCAGGCAGTTGCCTTGAATGAAGGATCTGTGGGTGATTTCATACGTACCTATCTGGCGGCCAGTGAAATTGCTATTTCACGAGAAAATATCGATTTAATCGTTTCTTCGGTTGGAACAGATTTAAAACGAATATCCTTTGAACTGGAGAAAATTATTTTGAATGTAGTGAAAGGACAAGAAATATCATCCGATAAAATTTTAACGATCATTGGTTTTAGTAGGGAATTTAATTTTTTAGAATTACAGAATGCCATCATTGATGGAAATGTCAACATGTTGCAAAAAATTCTCCTTTATTTCACGCTGCAAACGAAAACATTTAATGTAGGACAAACAGTGGCCTCTCTTTATGGTTTTTATACCAAAATATTAAAGGCCTATGATCCTAAGGTTCGTTCAGCCAATGATTTGGCAGAGGTTTTGGGTGCGAAGCCTTTTTATGCGCAAAAATTATTTAATGCAAAAAGGTCAATTCCTTTGGTTAAATTAACCTTAATTATTGAAAAGCTTCATGAAGCTGATTTAAGGATTAAAGGGATAAGTGCTGGAAAATATTCTGATAAAGAAATTATGGAAGAATTATCTTACCATATTTTAG
Source organism: uncultured Cytophagales bacterium (assembly GCA_964645295.1). GTDB lineage: Bacteria > Bacteroidota > Bacteroidia > Cytophagales > Spirosomataceae > CAZVFE01. The sequence goes on from CAZXZK010000032.1 coordinate 15,384, forward strand.
CTTAGATTTTTTCAAGATGGTTTTTTAAGACATAGCCTAATTTCTGATCTTTTAAACATAAATTCCAAACCTTGTTTTCTTGAATAATCATGACCTTTGAGCCCTTTTTTAAATTTAAAAGAACAGGTGCGCCCGATGAGTCAAAATCCCTTAAATAACTTTTGTCTTGGGTAATAATTCCAAACTGGAATAAATAAGGTAAATTTAAGATAATAGTTAAAAAAAGGGTATATCCTAAGGCCAACACAATGGATGAATTTTGGATTTTTTCTCTTTTTTTAGCTTTATTTAATAATACGAAAATCGAATAAATTAAGGGTATAAAAAGAGTGAAAAGAATGAGGTAAAAATATTGGAAATAGATCCATTTTAAGCGTTCTAAAAAATCAATTTCATATTCTGGTAATCCTCTTTTTTTCCCAATCTCTTCAAGGCGTTGAGAAATTTCAGGAGTAGAATTTCTCAGATTTATTGAATTTAAATATTTTAACTCGTCTAAATAGTTGTTTTTTCTTTTTGCAATAAAGGCAAGTTTATAGAGAATATTTTCTTCAAAACTGCTTTTGCTGGCTAAAATTGCTAAATAAATTTTCTCAGATTCAATTAATTCATTCTTTTTAAATAAAGAATCTGCTAGGGATAGTTGGGCGGTATTTTCTTGAGAATAAGAAGGTTGTATGCAAAAAATGCATACAACAAAAAATATAATTATTTTAATTTTAAAATTTTTTTGGAATAAATCCATTTTCTTCCTACTTTTGCACTGCAATTAGGGAAAAAACTTCCTATTTTGCAAATGAAGGTTGCTCAGTGAGCGAACTTCTATAGGAGTCCAGAGTGGCTCATTTGAAATATAGGCGCAAGCCAATGATTCCGTAGCTCAGCTGGTAGAGCAATACACTTTTAATGTATGGGTCCTGGGTTCGAATCCCAGCGGGATCACAGTCTAATTTAGAAAATGCCCTTTACTGAACGTATGGGGCTTTTTTATTGACTTTTAGTTTAGGGTGTGTCTGAGGTGCACCAAAAATCAATCATTTAAAGAACTAGTGCTTAATAATCCAATGTCTACAGTTTTGCCTGTCTGAAAAAGGGGGTACTTACAAACTAAAATATAATTTTTTTTAAAAAATTATGTTAGTTTAATGAAAAATTATCAGTTGGATCAGATAGTAACAATATTGAATAAGTATAATCTTTAAATTTTTTTAAATCATCATTTTTAAAATAATTTATAATATCCACTTTATTATATAGGAAATCAACTTTTTTCTCATTGAATAATTTTATTGCGTCCAAATAGTCTTTTTCTTTTTTAAAAAAATATTGTGTAATTAAATTATATTCTCCGTTTGAATTTTTAGGATTAATAAAATTGATATTAAATCCGTATCCTAAATCTGGTGGTAAAATAAAAATCCAAAAGTGTTCATATTTTATATTGAAATTATTAACCAATTTTTTTGCCTTCAATTCTATGTAATCATTTGTAGTTTCATCGGTATAAAACCTAAAATTAAATGGAATAGAATCAAATTTTTTCAAATTTTCTACATACTGTTTTTTGTATAAATTTTCAATTTTATTGTATAATGGAAGAATATTATTTTGGTCCGGTAGATTTATTTTTGAAAATTCGACAATTGTTTTATAATTATTCAGAAAATCCTTGAAATCAAAGTTATTATTTATTTCAATTAATTGATTTACTTTAAATCTCTGATAGTTATTTTGCAGATTATCATAAAATTCTTTGTTGTTACTAATTTTAAAAATGTCAGTATCTGGTAAGAATACCTCAAAAAATGATGAGTTCGAATTAATTCCATCAATTTTTATTTTTCTTATGACCTCTTTTTTCTCAATTGAATTTATAGGATAATTACTTAAA
>CAZXZK010000032.1:17284-21084 GCA_964645295.1 uncultured Cytophagales bacterium
TTTCTCTAAAAGGTTTTTTTTATCATCAAGCCAGATTTGAAATTCTTCATTCGTTAAAAAAAATAGATTGTCATAATCAAAGGTAGAAGAGATTGTATTCGTGTAATAATCTATATAGCCTTTATTTAATTTTGAATATTTATAAGTATCATTATAATCTATTTTAACTCCAATTTTAATTGATTTAAATTCATTAATTAATTTATCAATAAGAGGTTTTCGGGTGATTTTATTATTTTTATACCTTAAAATTTTTTCATTTAAATATTTAAAATATTCATTTAATTGATTAAGCTCAAATTTAACTATTCCATCATTCCTAAATTTATCATATACTTTTTTAAAATCACTACTAATTTTCTCATTATTGAAATTCACAAAAAAATCATTTAAATAGATGATATTTTCATTTTTTAACCTAAGTAAAATTGAAAAAAATTCTAAAGGAGTATCAATAGTTTGATCTTTAAATTCAGCTAATCTCTCATTCATAAGAAAATTTCTTTCAATTTCTCTTACTCCTTCAGAACCAATATCAATATATCTTTCCGGCCTACTAGGTTTTTCTATTTTTGGCAAATAATTATAATCTGATTTAAAAACTTGGTTAGGATGAAGAATTAATTCTTCAATTTTTTTTAATAATTGATCATTTAGATTTAAATGCCTATCCTCAAAATTTATCGACCATAATCCATCATTAATCTGATTAAAATTCGAAGGATAAAATAGAATTTGAGGTTTTAAATAACTTACATCTCCCCATTCATCAAAGCTTCCATTAAAATATGTATCGAAAAGATAGAGGTGTTTATATGATCTTAATATTTCTTCTTTTGTATTTATTTTAAAGTCATTGGAATAATAAGGATTTTTTAATCCTACTCTAACTGGGGAGAAATTAATTGAATTTAATTTACTATTTAGATTAAATTCAAATAGCTCCTTTTTCCCCTCAATATATTTGCCATTTACTAACCAAACATCTTGGTAAGAGAAAAGACTGTCATTTTTTTCTTTCTCACTAAAAGTGATCAATCCAGTTAGTTTGGATTTTTCATAATGAGCAATTGATTGAATTATTTCAGATTTCTGGTTTAATCTTTCATTTTCAAAAATATTATAATTAAGAATTTGTTTTCCTTCTAATAAACTATTTTGATAGTTTAATTCAGAATGAAGGATATTGAAATTATTAATGTCATTATTTGTTGAATTAAATATTGCAATATTAGATAATATAAAAGAGGGTATCACTTTTAATTCATTTTTCCCTTCTAAATTATAAATTTCATTATTGTAATGATTTTTCAATATTTGCTTGTATACAGCTACTTTACCATTTACTATACCTTTTGTTGATTTAAATTTAAATACATAGTTAATCTCTTCATTATATTTTCTTTCAATTAAAGTTCCTACACAATCTGAACAATTTAATAATCCATTTTTGAAATAACCTTTTTGATATGGATCAAAAAAGTCCCCATAAAATAAAGAGAAGACTGGATTAAGCCTTATTTTTGAGATAGTATCTCCATTTATATTTAAAAAGCAATAATCTATTATTTTTAAATCTCCATTCTTGTGAAGAATTATCCTATCATTACCATTTTTAAATGATTCAAGTACTTCAGTATAAGTACTTTGTGCATTTAAATTTAAAAAAGTTAATAAGGAGGTAATAATTAATAATATAATTTTTTTCATTTTTAACAGATCATCAATCTTTTAATTAAAATATCTATATCGTATTTTGGAATATTTTTTATTTCTTGGATATAATTATTTATATTTTTTTCACCATTTAATAAAAATTTCCCTTTATAAAATTTGTTAAATGTATTAAATATTACTTCTTCGGAATTATCTGAATTAAGATTTTTTGCACCATTAAAACCTCCTCTATTTTTAAAATTATCATATATTTTTATTCCCTCATTAGTTTTTTGAATAGTTGTTAAAATAAATTCATCTTCATCCTTTGGCGATTTAACTGCTAATATTCCAAATGAATCATTTAATTCATAAAAGTGATAAATAGCTCCTCTCCCGTTAAAAATAATTAATTCTTTTGAAATGGTTATTTTTCCTTCTTTTCCTATGTAAGTACCAATAATATCTTTGACCTTTAGATTATTTTTACAAGAAATTATGCCTATCATAATAAACAAAAAGAAAATCTTTTTCATAATTATTTATCTTATTTTAATTTAATTTACAAATCTTTAATTATTTTTTCAAACTCCTCCAAAACCTTCTTATCTAATACCTTCCCATAAATCGCCGTTGTCTTTATTTGTGTATGACCTAACACCTTTAATAAAGTCTCAATTGACATCCCACTTGAAAGGGCAATTACTGTTGCAAACGTATGTCTTAGAATATGAGAGCTTATCCTAGTTTGAATGCCACAAAGAGCTTGAATCTCTTTTAAATACCCATTGTACTATTTATTTGATTTTACTGGTAATATATTGCCTCTATTTGGATTCAAATATCTATCTATAATTGTTTGAACCTTATCCAGTATTACAATCTTGGACTGAACCCCCGTTTTCTGCCTTTCAATTATTATCCAATTTCTTCCAAGTAGAGTTTTCATATGATTTATATTAAGTGCTCGTAAATCCGAATATGCTAATCCAGTATATAATTGAACAATTGCACAATCCCTTACTTCTTCTAAGTCTTTAGGAAGATTATTTAAAGCCTCTATCCTATCGATTTCCTCTTTGGTAAGAATCTGCCTTATTGGGTTTTTATATTTTGTTTTGTAAGAAATTCTTGGCATTTGGTTTATCCAACCCATTTCGAAAGAATGCGTGAAAACTCTTTTTGATTGCTATAATAATCTATTTATGAAATTATTACTTAACTGTGTTTTAGTTAATAAATAGTGTTCATAATTTGGGAGAAACTGTCTGTCTACATCTTGTAACCTCAAATTATTGCTATTGTAATACGTTTTAATATATTTTCTAAATTTGTTTAAAGATGCTTTTATTCCTCTGTAGGTGCCATTTACCATTAATTTTGCTTGATATTTATCCTCAATTTCTTGATTAAACCTATCTATTAATTCAATAATTAGGGGGTTATCTATTTCTTCCTTTTTAAGTTCCATTTCCTTTGGAAACAAACTATTCTTTAAAACCTCTAAATCATCTAAGTATTCAACTTGACTTAGTCTATTATATTCATTTAACAAATAACTGGATATGTAACTTAGTTGGCTATTTATATTCTGAATTGATTCTTTACTTAATTTGACCCTTCCATTTACCTCATCCCAATCTAAGGGATTAACAGTAAGATTGCTACTGAATCTAATTCGTTCGCGATTAAGTTTAATTTGAATATAAATACTTTTAATTTTTTGACTTTTCCCCCTTAAATAAAAGGAAATAAGAATTGGGTGATAGATTTTCATTACTCTAGTGTTTGGTTTTTCTTTTCACTAGCTTAATAAATGATGATTTTCACCTTAATAGGGTGTGTCTGAGGTGTGCCAAAATCCCCCCAAAATCTGCTAAAATACTGTTGCAAAAATTAGTGTGGTTGCGAATGCTACATTTTTAAGCAGATTTTATTCTGCGCCAAAGGCAAAAACCTCCCAGTAGGATCACTTTTTAACAATTTAAAAGCCTGTAAGCCAAATACTTACGGGCTTTTTTAATTAATAGGAAAAACATTTATGGATCTTTTTGAATAGTTGTATAACATTTCGCTTAGCGCTATGGTCCCATTCTTTTTGAGGAAAGAATGTAAATATATTAATCCATTTCCAAACACCATGG
>CAZXZK010000033.1:0-2462 GCA_964645295.1 uncultured Cytophagales bacterium
TGCAATTACTTCTTCCTATTACAGTAGGAATACCAAAACCATGAGGGTTCCCATTATATTGTTCGGTGTTTTTGGAGGATTTTAAGACTAATCGTCCATTATTAGATAATAGTGCTCCTCGGTTTGGAATGATAGATTTATTAATAATTAATGATCCTGTATTTCCATTTATTCTACTGGTATCGGTTAGGTTTGTCTGATCAATGGTTAAAATATTCAATTCTCCTAAAAATCCTGTTTGTTTTAAATAAGGGTCAGTATTATTCGTTAGATCTGGGGCAGTACCTCCTGAAAAATAGGTGATACCCTTATGGTTAAATTCCCAACGGAATCTTTGAAAGTACCTCCTAAATTGACAAAATGGGTAGTGTCATTCGCACCGCCCAAGAGAATATTCGTTGTTCCTGAATTCAGTAATGAAGTATTAGGAGAAAGCGTAATATAAATGGATTGAGAAAAGCTTGTAAAACAGAAATTCCACATACAAGCTATGGTTAAAAATAGGAAGATGCGGAATTTCATGTTTACAAAATTAAAATAGAGTATAGGTAGATTTTACATTTTTCTCTTTAATGATTTTCTCATTCTTCTAGCACCTAAACCAGCACCAGCTAATAATAAGATACTCAAACCTCCGTCTACAGGAACACCTGCTGTAGGTGCTCCCGCATAATCCCCAAGATATGGATCGTATGTAGGTGGCGGCGTGTCAATTCCCAAATTTAAACTTGTTTGACTACCCATTAATTCATTTCCAAATGGATTTTCTGGGCTTTGGAAGATATTATTATTATTTGCTCCTAGGATATTCGTAACCGTGCCTAATAGGAACCCTCCAATTAATAAGGTATTTAATATTTTTACAATTGATTTCATGATAGTCTATTTAAAATGTTTTATTCCTTAATAAATTTTTGGGTTTTAATTTCACCATCGGTCGTTTTTAAACGAACAAAATAAGCACCAGTTGCATAATCTCTTACATCAAACTGAACCCCTGTTTTATTTAAATTTTCGGATGAGTCCATGGTTCTAGATAATATATTCTTTCCATTCACACCAATTATTTCTACGGAAGATCCGGCTAGCTTTTGATCAATGACGGTGATATAATCGGCAGATGGATTCGGATATACGGCCATATTTAATTTTTCTTTGCTCGTCATATAATCCAATAAAGCTTGGTAAGATTTATCTAAGATTAAAACAGCGTATTTATCTTCATTTTTCTTTCCAGTCTCGATGCTTAAATCATACATATCCTTTGAAAAGGCTGGTATAGCTTGATAATTATTGGCTGATTTATCAAATAATACATATAGTTTATCGCCATTTAAATAGTTGGTATTGATTCTTAAACCATATTTAATTCCTTGATTGGTATTGGCATCCCCATTAAATAATCGAGATAATTCCAATTGAACAGTATCGATTTTTGCCACCGGTTTTCTACCTTCAATGGCAAGTTTTGATCCATCTCTATTGATCACTAAATTTTCAAAACTACTACCCGCTGATTTAGAATCCTCTTCTCCTATACCATCCGAAAAATCCGACGAATAGCTTACTCTAACGCTTGAGAATGGATTGTCATGATAGCTGGATTGTCCTGGATATTGAATAAAACCATCTATCATTAAATGTTCTCTTGGTGCGGTAGTTTTGGTAGAAAATGTTGTTAAACCACCATCCGTAGCATCGGCTTTTGAGATAATTCCTGATGCTGGAAAAGATAATTCAGGATTTTCCCCGGTTATTTCAACAATAATACCTTGTCCTGGATCTAATGTTGGGACTGGTCCAGGAGCTGGGTTTTCTAAATTACCTTCAATGAATTTACCTCTTGAGGAATTGGTACCAATGACATGCGGGTCAAGATAATTATAGGTAGCTGACACGTTGGTTCTAGTTGCCTGACTTAAGTCATAATAAGCCCAAAAAGGATTTCCGATATTGGCACATATATTTTCTCCACTTGCACTTGGTAAGTCACTAAAACTATAATCGCATTGTTGAACACTACCTGTGCTTCTTAGTATGGTATAATTGTATCCGGCAACTTCATTGGCAACTACTGTTTTGGTTGCATCATATCTTCTATCTCCATATACGGTTAATAATAAACCCTTGCCAAGACCAAAAGAGGTATTGTTGGCGTTGGTGGTTGATACATAATCATATGCATTTCCAGCAGAATTAACCATGGCAATGGTAGATCTATTAGTTATAGGCCCATCAAATCCATCAGGTTGACCTCTGAATCCATAGATCAAGGTTCCATAATTGTGGTATGCCGTTCCTGGTGCCCCCTCTTGCCAATTAGTTTGGATGGTACCTACTGGATTTACCCCTGGGGTGATTAATCTTGCGGAAATTAAGCTATTCGCGATGGGTCTTTCTACGGTAATATTGCCCGTAATGGTTGATTGAGCTACAACACCATTACAAGAAGTAGTGTCAAT
>CAZXZK010000033.1:2580-20332 GCA_964645295.1 uncultured Cytophagales bacterium
TATTAAAAGTACCTGCTGTGGGGATCAATCGATTGGTTACAAAAACTTTTCCAGAAGTCCCCGTAATAATTTCACTTGTTTCGGAAGAATGATTGATGTCTAGATTATAAAAACTCGCAATAGGACCATTAGTTCCAGAATATGGCGTATTATCAATTCCTTTGCCATTTCCTGAAAAATTAGTTGCTCCTGCAAGGATGGTAGTTCCATCTCGGTCTAAGATAAGACCCCCTGCCCCTTGAATGTTAGTAGTATTCCCGGAACTTCCAATGACTAATTTAGTATCCCCTGTTTTTATCATATTCCCACCGACAACCATCGTAGTTTGTGAGAAGATGGGTGTACCTACACTAATTAATAACGTAAGTCCAAAAAGTTGTAAAAATTTGAATTTCATGGTTAAGTACTTTTAAAATGTAAAAATCTAGAGTGCAAGTTTTCAATAAAAAAAAACAATTTCCAAATAACCTAGAAAATTAGCAGGTAACATTTCTCAGAAACGTTAGCAAAGTTTATGAATTTTCCTTTAAAAAAAGCGATGGAGGGCATTTGTTATATTTTCTAAAAGCCTGTACAAATCGTCCGCGAGATTGGAAACCCACCTCCCTTGCCAGGGCTTCTACGGTATGTGTGACTAAGAATCCTTCTTTAATTAGATTGGTGCTATCGATAATTCTTGTTTGGGTTTTCCAATCTTTGAAAGAGATATTTAAATGTTTATTAAAATATTGGTTAATTAAATATTCTGGGATCTCAATTCGATTAATCAAATTTAATTTATTGAATCTTTGATCTCTGGTGGGGTATTCCGTTAGATATTCTTGAATCTTATATTCAATTTCGAGTAATTGTTTTTCCGATAATTGTGGTAAATTTTTAAGCAATGGGTCTTCTCCCTCTTCTTCCTCCCCCTCTTCTTGTTGTTCAATAAAATCTTCGATAATTGTTGAGGGTAAATGATTAGGGGTTTTTTCTAAAACCAAAATGGAGAAAATTCGGATGAATTCAATGATAAAATAGATGAATCCAAATAAAGATAGAATAAATAATGTATTAAAATGGATATCAATAAAAAAGAAGGTTTTAAAGAAAAGTTTATTTAATATAATACGAATAATAATGGCTATATAAACAATGCAAATAAATTTTATTTCTTGAGAATATTGTTTAAATAAACCAGATAATTTTGAATAATTGATAATCAAATGTAAATCCAATACCAAATAGGCATCTAATTGAACTTCTTTAAATAAATATAAAAGACTAATGGGGTTTAGTTCCTCGGTAAATGTATAGAGGCTACTATCTGGCATTTCATAAAGAGAATAGTCTAATTGAAAAAAAGCCTTTATTAAGGTAAATAGTAAAAAAGGGATTAAATGACTAGCTATTTTTATGGAAATAGGGATTTTTCCAACCAATTTTTCATAAATTAAAAAATATAATATCGGTGGATATAAAAATGAAAGTGCAATGATTGAATTCTTTGCACCCCAATAGTCTATTTTTCCAAGATTGATTTTTGAAAGGAGGAATACAGCTAGAGTTAAAAGAAAAAAAACTAGGGTGGCTAGTTGTTTTTTTTCTAAAAACGTTTTAATCATAATAGTTAATTTAATGAATGTAAGAATGCAAAATATGTAAATTATTTCCAGATAATTTTGTAGATTTTTTAATATATATGTAACGTTTCTCTGAAAAGTTACTAATTAGTACAATTATTGTTCGTATTATTTTGACAAATTCGCCATATTAAGAAAAAATAATGAAGAATCATTTTAATAATTTGTCTCATACTCGGTGGAGGTTATTTCTATATGCCCTTGATATTTTCCTGGAATTTATCAAAGGATTTAGAGATTTACACTTTAATGGGCCTTGTATAAGTATTTTTGGATCAGCTCGTTTTCAATCAGATTCCAGTCATTATCAAAATTCGGTCGAGCTTGCCAAACTCTTAAGTTTGGAGGGTTATGCCATCATGACAGGTGGTGGCCCAGGGATTATGGAAGCGGCAAATAAAGGGGCAAAAATGGTTAATGGAAATTCTTTAGGTTGCAATATTGAATTACTTCATGAACAATTTCCAAATCCGTATTTAGATAAGTTTACCACGATGAAATATTTCTTTGTTCGAAAAGAATTATTGCGGATTTATTCTAATGGTTTTGTTGTATTTCCGGGTGGATTGGGGTCTTTGGATGAATTTGTTGAATTAATTACCCTCATTCAAAATAATAAAATAAATAATTTTCCAGTTGTGGTATTTAACAAAGAGTATCATAAAAATTTAATGGCTTATTTGGAGGATCTTGAAAAATTTGGGGCGGTAAGCCAGGGCGATTACCAATCGATTTTATTTACCGATGATTTAAAGGAGGCGGTCAATCATATTAAAGGGGTTTGTCAATTAGGAAATCCTCTTGAAAAGAAGGCGAGGAAATATTGGGTTTTGGGTGAAAAATAAAAAGCCAAAAGAAAAATTCTCTTGGCTTTATTATTACACTTCATCAACAAACTAAATATCGTTTAAATCTAATTCAGAAATTTCACAAATTCAATAAATATTTGCATTATTTTTCAATATCTACCATTTTTATTGGGATTCCTTTCTTTAAATCTAAATCCCATGTTTTATTCTTGTAAGTCAAAGTAGTATGATGATCTGTTTTACTCTTTAATTCCACATTTTTTAATTTCCCATTATCCCATTCAATAGATAAAAGAATGCCTCCTCGTGCGACTAAGCCTTGAATAGAGCCTTTCTTCCAATTTGTTGGGATGGCTGGAAGCAATTCAATTTTGTTTAAATTGGATTGGACAATCATTTCAGCTATGGCTGCTGTACCACCAAAATTTCCATCAATTTGAAAGGGAGGGTGGGCATCCCAAAGGTTGGGGTATGTTCCGCCTCCGCGTGCATAATTCGTTTCTTTTTTGTCTGGAGCCACATATTTTAATAATTCTCGATACATTTTATAAGCATGGTCACCATCTTTAATTCGAGCCCATAGATTGATTCTCCATCCTTTTGACCAACCGGTGGTTTCATCCCCTTTTATTTCCAATGCTTTTTTGGAGGCTTCTACTATTTCAGGTGTAGCATCCTTATTAATATGGTGACCGGGATAGAGACCGAAAAGGTGTGATTGGTGTCTATGTTTAATTTCAGGTTCTTCAAAATCATAGTACCATTCCATCAAACTTCCATTTTTTCCAATTTGGTAGGGATGTAAATTTTGTAGGGCATCTACCAGGTTTTCGGAAAAATCTGAATGAATATTTAAAATATTTTCAGCGGCTAATATGTCTATAAAGAGTTCCCGAATCATCCCTATATCGGATGTTGAACCAAAAGAAGTGGCGACTCTTTTTCCATCTTGGCTGAGGAATTTATTTTCTGGTGAGGTACTCAGCATGGTCACTAATTTACCATTTGGTCCTTTTACCAACATTGCCAAGCAGAATTCTGCTGCTCCTTTCATAATAGGGTAGGCTTTATTTCTTAGGAAAGTTTCATCTTTTGTAAATAAATAATGTTCCCATAGGTGGGTGGAAGTCCAGGCGCCTCCCATATTCCAATTTGCCCAAACGGGGTCACCATTTCCGAAGTCACCAACGGGGTTAGACATGGCCCAAATATCTGAATTATGGTGGGCGGCCCAACCGGGGGCATCATAAAAAGTTTTAGCAGTAATCGTTCCTGTTTTAGATAAATTATGGATGAAATCAAGAAAGGGTTCGTGCATTTCAGAAAGATTGGTAATTTCTGCTGGCCAATAATTTTCTTCAACATTGATATTTACGGTATAATTGGAACTCCATGGAGGTTGGATATAGGGATTCCAGAGTCCTTGAAGGTTAGCAGGCACTCCTGGAGTTCTGGAACTTGCGATTAAAAGATATCTTCCATACTGGAAATAGAGACTTTCTAAATAAGGGTCATTGGCCCCATCCATGTATCGAATTAATCGTTTTTCTGTTGAAATACTTGGGATATTTACCAAAGGATCTAATTCAAAATGAACCCTATTAAAGAAGGTTTGATAATCTTTGATATGATTTTCTTTTAAAGAATCATAGGATTTATTGGCAGCAGCTAAAACATTTTCAATGCAAATAGTTAAATCATCCTTTCCTTCTAAGATAGGATGTTTATCAAAACCATTAAAGCTAGTTTCTGTACTTACCAAAATAATGGCTTCGGATCCTTTGGAATAATGAACACTGGTATCTGTAAATTGTAATTTTCCATTAATAGGGATAATTTTAATGGCGGTGGTAAATCGGGTAGATTGTTTTGGATCAAAACTGATTGCCTCTTTTAAATTTTTATAATAATTTGGTCTAGCACTATACGGGGCATTTCCTTGAAAGACCAATAGTCCATTTTTTTTGACGGCTTGGTATTTTAATTGTGAATCAAATCGAATGGTAAAATCCAAGGATTTTGATTTTTCTGATTTAATTTTGATGGCCATTACTTTATCAGGATTTGATACAAAAAATTCTTTTGTAATTGCATTCCCTTGGTTTAGGTAAGTAACCGAAGCAGTAGCCTTATTTAGGTTGAGATCTCGATAATAATGGGTGATGGAGTCTGAAGGATAATCAATTAATAGGGTGCCTAAAGGGGCATATGATTCTGAAAATTTACCTTGAATATTTTTGATTAAAGAATCAGCTAGCGGAAATAAATGATTTTGAATAGCAGCTCTTATCTCTGGAATATATTGATAGGCATTTTTATTCATATAAGGATCGACAGGAATACCAGACCAAAGGGTAATATCATTTAAATAAATTTTCTCTTGATTTGTTCCTCCGAATACCATGGCGCCCATTTTTCCATTACCCAAGGGAAGGGCTTCTTCAAAATATTTTGCTGGAGTTTCATACCAAAGTTTTAGGTCATTGTAATTATCATATTGCGGTTTTTGAGCAAATAATGCCATATTTACGATTAGTAATAGGCCAATTTTAAGCATTTTCATAAATTAAGGTTTTAAAGGAATATACAATTTAGTTATTTTTTTTTCATAAATTAAAATAAAAAATCATGAAAGACCGGATAATATCGATTGACTTATTTAGGGGCTTGGTTATGCTTTTATTGGTTGGAGAGTCTACAGAATTATATCATTTTTTTCGAGAATCAGAAATGGGGTTCATTCATTATTTGGGAACTAGGTTGGATCATCACGAATGGCATGGTTTGTATTTTTGGGATTTAATTCAGCCATTTTTTATGTTTGTTGCGGGTGTTAGTATTCCTTTTGCGGTGGAATCAAGGAGACAAAAGGGAGAATCTGATTCACTTATTTTAAAACATGCCATCCGTAGAGCGATCATACTTTTACTATTGGGTTGGGGATTATATGTGATTGGATCTGGCAGGTTAGTATGGCGATTTCAAAATGTTTTGGCTCAACTTTCCATTACGTATTTGGGTAGTTTTTTAATTAAGGATCTTAAATTAATTTATCAGGGAATTATTTCGGTATTCATCTTGGTTTTATACGAAATTATCTATCGAAATTTTTCCATGGAAGGCTATAATCAGCCCTGGGAATTGTATCATAATTTTGGAGCTTGGTTTAACAACTGGATTGAGGGAGAGATTAATTCAACAGAATGGGCGAGTTTTAATTTTTTATCGACTAGTGCACATACTATATGGGGGATGATGGTGGGTTATATTTTAATGAAGGAAAGTGAGAGTATGTTAAAAATAAAATCCTTATTAATCGGAGGAATTATTTGTTTATTATTGGGATATGGATTGGATATTAGTGGAACAACCCCCATCATCAAAAAGATTGCTACAACTTCTTTTGTATTTGTTTCAGGAGGATATTCTATTTTAACGATGTTGATATTTTATTATTTATTTGATATAAAAAAATATCCTTTTGAGCTTGGGAATTGGTTTTTATATTATTCAAAAAACAGTTTATTAATTTATTTATTTTTCCATCTTGGAGGTTCCCATTGGATTTTTAAAAATTTGAAAGTTTTCCCGCAAATTATATTGGGGAATTCTATTAATGTTGGAATGATTACTAGTATTCTAACTTGGGTGGTCTTATCAGTTTTATGTAAATTTTTAGATAAAAAGAAGATTTATTTAAAAATTTAGGATTTATCTAGGATTTGTTGTTTTTCTACTTTCATAGAAATTTTTATTCCAGAATCAGGTAAAACCAAAGAAATTCGATTATTTCTAAGTTCATTTTGGGTAATATTTTTAAGCTGGGTAGTATCTTGTTTAAAAAAGACCTCGACATCTCCAATGATATCATATTTTTCAGATTGAAGGATGAAATCACGCATGGCCTGGATTTCTTTATCTGGAATAATTGGATTTTTCCCAAACTCAGAAAGAAATCGGTGTACTCCGTATAAACTTAAAATTTTACTTTTTTCTTTTTCTAGTTGGATATGGACAAAAATGATTGAGCGTAAAAGTGGGGTTTCAATTTTTTTCCACCTATCGGACCATTTTCTTTTGGTGATAATTATCGGGCAATAATTTTTTATTCCTAAAATGGATAGGTCTTCTTTTAATTTTTTTTCGAAGTTAGGTCTGGTATAAATGGCATACCAATGATTATCTGCATTCATAAAAATTTTTTTTATTGCAAATTTATGATTTTCTCAATTTGTTTTTCAAAAGATTGTGTGATTTTTAACGTATTTTCATTTTTATTGATAGTCCAGATCCAGTGGTGTGGACTTTGGTAATAATGTAATTTTATTTTGACAATATCTTCAGATAGATAGGCAATTTCAGAGGCAACTTTGAATTTACCAATCCCTTCTAAATAGTTTTTTGCATAATTAATCATATAGGGGCCCTTCATATCCGTCTCAAAATACGATTTTTCTCCTGCTTTTATAGGGAAATGATAGGTTTTCCCATTTTGTTGAATGATTAAAGATTCTTTCTTCAATTCTAAAGACTGGATATTCAAAAAATTATCTTCTAAATGATAGGAATTAAAAAAGTTTTCATGAGGAATGGTCTGATTTGAACTTTGAATCTTAGGAATAGTTAAGCCTAAGGAGAGGTCCTTTAATTCTTTTTGTTTTAATGGATTATCAGGCAGGGCATTTTCTTTGATACCAGGTAAAATATGTTCCCAAACCATATTGATTTCATCTTGTAAATCACTTGATTCTGAGGTTAAAATAACCACTGCTTCCTTTTCTGGAAGCATGATGATGTATTGTCCGAATGCTCCATCGCCACGAAAGGCTTTATACCGGCATCTCCAAAATTGGTAACCATAGCCTTGAACCCAGTCGGAATTTTTCAATTTATCCATTGAGGCATTGGGTTCTTGCATAATTTGGGCAGAAGTAGCTTCATTGACCCATTTTTCAGATAGAATTCTTTTACCATTGTAGACTCCTTTATTCAAATATAATAAACCTAATTTGGCCATATCTTCGGTTTTTACTCTCATTCCCCATCCTCCAACATTGATACCTTGTCCGTCTGTTTCCCAATCAACATTTTCAATAGTTAAATCTTTCAATAAGTTTTCTTTTAAAAAATCGATAAGAGGCATTCCGGTAATTTTTGTAACAATGGCCGAAAGCATATAAGATGCCATGGAATTGTATAGAAAATTTGACCCTGGTTGATGAATGATTGGGGATTCTAGGAAACCCTTCACCCAATTTTCATTATATTCTTGTAATTTTAAAATCGGCTTATTTTCATTACCGACGGACATGGTAAGGAGATCTTTTACGCGCAAATCTTTTAAATAGGGTTTATTTTCTAAATAGTTATATTCGGGGAAAAAACCTAAAACAGGGTCATCTACCTGTAATTTTTTTTGGTCAACTAATAAGCCAATTCCTGTGCTTGTCCAAGATTTTGAAATGGAATACATGGTATGTTTTATATCCGAAGCATAGGGTGCCCACCAACCTTCTGCTACCACTTTTCCATGGCGGACAACCATATAAGAATGATTTTCATGCTTTTCTTTATTGAAGGAATTGATAAAATTGATGATAGCTTGGGATTCAATACCTTCTTTCTCAGGGGTGGAACGAGGAAGATCTTGGCCGAAACCAATTGAAAGAAAAATTAGGTTTAAAAATAAGGAGATTGAAAATTTAGTTTTCATAGGTTTAAGATTAGCGAATGAAAATTAATTAAATTTATTGGATGGAAAAAATTCAATTGAAGGTAAGAGGGCTTTCTGCTTCTTATGGGTCTATAAATTTTTTAAGGGGAATTAATTTTATTATTAGGGAAAATGAATTTTGGGCGATATTAGGTCCTGTAGGTTCTGGAAAGACGAGTTTGGCTAAAGCTTTATGTGGAAGGATGTTTCGGAAGGGGGAGGTAATTTGGAATCTAGGGAAAGAAAACCCTCAAATAATTTTATTGGATCAACAATCGATTATTCGTAATAGGTCAAATACAACCGAATTTTATTTTCAGCAGCGCTTTAATGCAAATGATCAGGAAGATGCTTATACTATCGACGAATTATTATCTGGGGAGGATGAGGCAAGGGTTAATTTTTGGTTGAGGAATTTTTCTTTGGAGGAAATGCGAAATAGGCCTACCTTGCAACTATCGAATGGGGAAAATAAGCGATTGCAACTGATTCAAGCTTTATTGAAGAAGCCTGATTGTATTATATTGGATAATCCATATTTAGGTTTAGATATTGAAGGGAGGGAATTATTAACGAAGGCCTTGATAAGTGCAAAGAAGGAGGGCGTTTCTTTTCTTTTAGTTCATTCAAATGATGATATACCGGAATTTATAACACATTTATTGGTATTAGAAGGGGGTGAAATGGATTTTGTTGGGTTAAAATCTGCCTATAGGAAAAAGGAAAATCAAATAGAATTTAAGAAGGGCTTGCTGGATGAATTAATTCAATCTAGGGAAAAATTCCAGGATTTTGAAATCGCCGTAAAGATGGAGGAGGCGACTATTCGGTATAAGGAAAAAATCATTTTGGATAAAATCACTTGGGAGATGAGGCGGGGGGAGGCTTGGCATTTGAAAGGGCCTAATGGGTCAGGTAAATCCACCTTATTGAGTATGATAACGGCGGATAATCCTCAGAGTTATTCTCAGAAATTATGGTTATTTGATCGGCGAAGAGGAAGTGGAGAGAGTATTTGGGAGATTAAGAAAAAAATTGGTTTTATAAGTCCGGAATTGCATTTATATTTTAAATCTCAAATTAGTTGTTTATCTGTGGTAGGCTCTGGAATATTAGATTCATTGGGGTTATTTAAGGAATTGACGCAGGAGCAGAAGCAGCGGTCTAGGAAATGGATGGAGGTATTAGGAATAGGGCATTTGGCTGAGAAGAGATTTAATCAAGTTTCTTTGGGGGAGCAAAAACTATCCTTGATTGCAAGAGCTTTGGTAAAGAATTCACCCCTGATAATTTTGGATGAGCCAGGTCAAGGCTTAGCTGAAAGGGAGATAAGGCATATAAAAAGAATCCTGAATTATTTGATTGACCATTCTCAAGTTTCATTGATATATGTATCCCACTATCAAGAGGATATACCTGAAAGGGTAGATAAATTACTACAACTATAATTTTTTCTTTTTTAGACTATAGTCTGTATAATGATGAATTTTAGTTGAGAAGGTATTCACCACGATTGTCAGGAATATTAGGAAAATTGTTAACTGGCAAATTACCAATATTTCACCGAGGGTATGAACAACAGAAAGGTCACCAAATCCAACGGTTGAAGAAGTTGAAAAACTAAAATAAATAGCTTCAAAATTGGTTTGAAGAGGTTTACTGAAGAAATTATCGATGTGGTGATTGAGAAAAGCATAGATTACTCCAAAATCGATGGTTAGTTCGATATAATTAATGAAGACCAGGATTAAGGAACGTTTATTTGAAACGGTTTCTTCTAATTCGTTTCTTAGAAAAATGGTTTTTAGTAAATAGAAGAAGGTTTCTAGCATGAGAAGAATCAGGCCGTAGACCACGTATTTATTTTGCCAAAGGGATGTATTATTAATTAGGAATATGGGAAGGGCCATTTTTAAGATTACGTAAAAGTCGATCGATATTTTCATATACTTCAAGCCAAACTGCCCGAAAATAAATCGGATAAGCATACCTGGAGAAAGGATATAAAAAATCATTAAACTTAGTCTAAGGAGCCGTTCTACTCCAAAGTCGTTATAATGGATATTATACCACATGTCTCGTAATTTTCGAAATTGTAAGATATAGGCATTATTGGTTGGACTATCTATAAATTTTTTTTCTCCAGTATAGCCGAGTAGTAAAATCTGAATAAATGTTCTTTTAATTCTCATATTTTTAGGTTAAACCTTCCTTAAATTTAAGGATTTATTTGCTTTATTAACAGTCGATTATCTATCAATTTCCAACTATTTTCCTATCTTTGCGGAAAATTTAATAAAAACCAATTTAGTATTATGTCAAATTTATCCTCCCAAACAGGGGTATTACACGGAGATGCCGTTCAGGAATTATTCGAAATAGCCAAAAAACATCAATTTGCTTTACCAGCTGTAAACGTTACCGGAACAGACACCATTAATGGGGTATTGGAAGCTGCCAAATCGGTAAATTCACCGGTTATTATTCAGTTTTCTAATGGGGGAGCGCAATTTTATGCGGGTAAATCATTACCGAATGGGAATCAAGAAGCATCTATAGCAGGAGCAATATCTGGGGCACATCATGTTCATCAGTTAGCAGAAGTTTATGGAGTTCAAGTAATATTACATACAGACCATTGTGCGAAGAAATTATTACCTTGGTTAGACGGTTTATTGGATGTTGGCGAGAAATTTTATGCACAGCATGGCAAGCCATTATTTTCTTCTCATATGATTGATTTGTCTGAGGAGCCGATCGAGGAAAATATTGAGATTTGTGTGAAATATTTGGAGAGGATGTCTAAAATTGGAATGACATTAGAAATCGAATTAGGGGTTACAGGAGGAGAAGAGGATGGAGTTGATAATTCGGATGTTGATTCATCTAAATTATATACGCAGCCAGAGGAGGTTGCTTATGCTTATGAAGAATTGAGTAAGGTTTCACATCGATTTACTATTGCAGCAGCTTTTGGTAATGTTCATGGTGTATATAAGCCAGGGAACGTCAAATTAGAGCCAAAAATATTAAAGAATTCTCAAGAATTTATCAAAGAGAAATACGGTTTATCAGCTGAAAAACCGATCAACTTTGTTTTCCATGGTGGTTCAGGATCTTCAAGAGAGGAAATCAGAGAGGCTATTTCTTATGGAGCAATAAAGATGAACATAGATACGGATTTACAATGGGCATTCTGGGAAGGAATTCTTAATTTTTATAAGGACAAGGAAGGGTATTTACAAGGGCAAATTGGGAATCCAACGGGTGATGATTCGCCTAATAAAAAATTCTATGATCCGCGTGTTTGGTTGAGAAAAGGGGAAGAGACTTTCGTTGCACGTTTAAAAGAAGCCTTTGAAGATTTAAATTCTGGAAATGCGAATCAGTATTTATAATTCAATAAAATACTTAGAAAGGAAGTCGCTAGCATTAGCGACTTTTTTTTTAAACTTTTTTCAAGAAAAATCTGTTTTTAAATAAAAAAGTATTTTATGAAGTCTATTTTATATCCGGCGAATACAAGAGGAACGGCCGATTATGGGTGGTTAAAGGCTACCTATAGTTTTAGTTTTGCCAATTATTATGATCCAAGCAGGATTCATTTTGGTGCATTACGTGTTTTGAATGACGATTATATTGAAGGTGGAATGGGATTTGGCAGGCACTCACATGATAATATGGAAATTGTAACAATACCCTTGGAGGGGGCTGTTGCCCATGAGGATTCAACAGGAACAAGCGGTATTGTAGGAGTTGGTGAAGTGCAAGTAATGTCTGCTGGTACAGGAATATTTCATTCTGAGAAAAATGCTAGTTCAAAAGAACCTTTAAAATTATTTCAAATTTGGGTTATGCCCAAGGTAAAGGATATAGAACCAAGATATGATCAAAGAAAATTTGATGTATCAGAATATAAAAATCAGTGGAAGACTTTGGTTTCTCCCCTTGGAACTGATATAGATTCTTTGCAAGTTAATGCAGATACCTATTTCAATATGACTAAATCTGATTCAGGGGAAAGCTTATCTTATGAATTTCATCAAGAAAATCAAGGGGCTTATATTATGGTGGTAGATGGGGAAATTGAAGTAGATGGGAAGGTATTATCTCGTAGAGATGCTATTGGAATTACTGAAACAAAAGATTTTGCTATTAAATTTAACAAGGAATCTCAAGTTTTATTAATTGAGATTCCTATGTTTTGGTAATTACTTCATTTGATCTTTCAAATAACGGATTGGCAGGGTATAAATACTTGGAACTGCTGATCCGTTTTTTTCTGCAGGCTTCCAAACAGGGCTTTGTTTTATTGCCTTGATTGCGATCTCATCCCATTCAGGACTTCCAGATTTCACAATTTTAAAATTCGATAAAGTTCCCGTTTTTTCCACTGTAAACTGAACAAAACTAGTAATTGGGCCTTCGCTTTTAATCATTTTAGCATCTAGCGTTTTACTTAAAAAATTCCCTAATTCAATCATTCCTCCTGGGAATTGGGCATCTACATCTGGTTGAATTGTTTTGATTTCAATATATCCATTAATTGCCTTCTCTCCATATTTTTTTAGACCATTCTCTCCTTTCCAAACATTTACAGATTCTATTAATTCTGGATTAATTGCTTCCATTTCAGTTTTGGAAATTGTTTTTCCGTTCAATGTAATGACTGGATCTTGTGCCTTTGTATCTAGAGAAATAAATAATAAAAAGGTGAATAGGTTAAGAATTAATAATTTTTTCATATTGATAAATTTTTAAAGCTTTCTTTTAAATCTTCTATGTCTTCTAGACCAATAGAAAAACGCAATAAGTTGCCTGGTGTTGTGCTCTTGGGGCCTTCGATGGATTTTCTATGTTCAACCAAACTTTCTACACCACCTAAGGAGGTTGCTACCTTAAAGAAGGGAAGTTTATGAGCTAGTAATCTTGTATCTTCTTCATTGAATTTAAAAAGAACAGCAATCATACCAGACTGCCCCTTTGGCATTTGTATTTTAGCTAATTCGAAATTATTATGACTTTTCAAACCTGGATAAATCACTTTTTCTACAAAAGGATGAGTTTCTAAATATTCTGCTAAGGCTAGGGCATTTTTTGAATGTTCTAGCATTCGAATACCAAGGGTTTTAAGCCCTCTATTCAATAAATAACAATCCATGGGGTTGGGTGTTGCTCCCATCAATATTTGAACTCTTTTCATCCGGTGAGACCAATCGTCTTCTGATTTAAATACGATGGCTCCACCTAAAATATCGGAATGTCCGCCGATGTATTTAGTTGTTGAATGCATCACAAAATCGGCCCCTAGGTCTAAAGGATTTTGGAGAAAAGGGCTAGCGATTGTATTATCAACGGCCACTTTAGCACCATATTTTTTTGCTAAATCAGCGATGGATTTAATATCATAAATTTCCAGCAAGGGATTAGCAGGTGTTTCTACCCAAATGAGTTTGGTATTCGGACGAATCGCCAGTTTAATGGCTTCTAAATCCTTCATATCAACCTGAGAAATTTCCAAACCCCATGGACCAAGGATTTCTTCTGCTAATTTATAAGAGGCATAATAACCAACTTTGGGAAATAGGATATGTTCTCCGGATTTTAGACATTGAAAAATAGCATTTACAGCAGCCAGGCCAGAACTAAATGCCAAGGCGCCAATTCCATTTTCTAGGATGGCTAAATTTTCTTCTAGGGCAATTCTATTTGGATTGGAATTCCTAGAATACATATGACCTTTGGGGTAAGAGCCATCTGGATCTCTTTCGAAGGTGGTCGAAAAATAAATCGGAGGCATGACGGAATGAGCGGTTTCATCCTTTATTTCAAAACCATGGATGGCTTTTGTTTTTTTTCCCATATTATCTATTTCTTAATTGGAAATTATTCCCTAAGTAAAGACGTCTTACTTGTTCATCATCTGCTAATTCTTGGGGTGTTCCAGCTTTTAGAATTTTACCTTCAAAAAGTAGGTAGGCTCTATCAGTGATGGACAATGTTTCATCTACATTGTGATCAGTGATGAGGATACCAATATTTTTATATTTTAATCCAGCAACGATGCTTTGAATTTCTTCAACTGCTATAGGGTCTACTCCGGCAAAAGGTTCATCTAATAGGATGAATTTCGGATTTACTGCCAAGGCTCTGGCGATTTCTGTCCTTCTTCTTTCTCCGCCTGATAAAACTTGTCCTTGACTTTTTCTTACATGTGTCAACGAAAATTCTTCTAATAATTCCTCTGTTTTTTCTTTTATTTCTAATTTAGAAAGGTTGGTCATTTCAAGAACGGCCATCAAGTTTTCTTCTACGGATAGGGTTCTAAAAACAGAGGCTTCTTGAGCGAGGTAACCTATTCCCATCCGAGCTCTTTTATACATTGGAAGGTCGGTGACGTCTTTTTCATCAAGGAAAACTTTGCCAGAGTTAGGTTTTACTAAACCGGTTGCAATGTAGAAAGAGGTTGTTTTACCTGCGCCATTTGGCCCTAATAAACCAACGATTTCACCTTGTTCTACTTGGTAGGAGATATGGTCATTGACCAATCTTTGTCCATATTTTTTCACTAAATTTTCAGTTCGAAGAATCATGCCTTAAAATTATGAAAAATAATTAGTTAGTTGATATTTTTCCAATAAAAATGAATTACCGCGATGATTCAATTATATTTAGGGCATGAATATTGAGAGTAAGAAATTATGGAAATTTTTACCAGAACCTTCGAAGGAAGATTTGGTAAAATTGAGTAATGAATTAGAAGGGACAAAGAATGAAGCCTTTTTAAAATTATTGTTGGATAGAGGGATACGAAATTTTGAGCAGGCGAAATCATTTATTGTTCCGGAAATTGAAGACCTCCATGATCCTTTTTTAATGCAAGATATGGACAAGGCGGTGGAGCGATTATCCACGGCGATAGAATCTGGCGAAAAGATTTTGGTTTATGGAGATTATGATGTTGATGGGACAACAGCGGTGGCTGTCTTTTATGGTTTTATTTCAGATATTGGTGCTGATTGTGATTATTATATTCCAGATCGTTTTACTGAGGGTTATGGAGTTTCACAAGCGGGAATAGAATATGCCAGGGATAATGATTATACCTTGATCGTTTCTTTGGATTGTGGGGTTAAATCTAAGGATAAGGTGGCTTGGTCTAAGGCCCATGGAATAGATTTTATCATTTGTGATCATCACTTGCCCGACGAGGAAAATCTTCCCGATGCGGTAGCAGTTTTGGATCCTAAAAGACAAAATTGTCAATATCCATTTAAAGAATTGACAGGCTGTGGAGTGGGTTTTAAGCTTTTACAGGCATTTTGTCTTCAACATGATTTAGGATTTGAGGGTTTATTTTCAAAACTGGATTTATTGGTTCTTAGTATAGGTGCCGATATTGTCCCTATGGTTGGAGAAAATAGAACCTTGGCGTATTTTGGATTAAAGGTTTTGGAAAATAGTCCTAATCCGGGGATAGCCTATTTACTTGGTAAAGCAGGAAGGAGTGCGCCCTATCTGGTAAGTGACCTTGTTTTTGGTGTGGCACCAGTAATTAATGCAGCAGGAAGAATGGATCATGCACATGAGGCAGTAAAAGTATTTCTTGCTGAGGACATTTTGGAGGCTGAAAACTTGGCCAATGTAATTCTCAAGCATAATGCGGAAAGGAGATTGGTTGAAAAATCCATGGTGGCTGAATCCTTAGAGTATTTTGAGAGTTTAGACCAGGCAGAATTTCAATATTCAACGGTTGTTTTCAATCCGAATTTTAATAAAGGGGTTGTTGGTATTGTTGCGAGTAAAATTCAGGATAAATATTATCGTCCGACCTTGGTACTTACCCAATCTGGGGATAAAATTGTGGGCTCTGCACGTTCTGTAAGAGGCTTTGATATTCACCATGCTTTAGAGGAATGTTCGGATTTATTGGTGCAATTTGGTGGACATACCCATGCGGCTGGTTTAACCCTTAATTTAAATCAATTAGAGGCTTTCAGAGAAAAGTTTGAAAGGGTTTGTAAAAAAGGTTTGGAGGGAGGAATTAGAAAAGAGGTTTTAATTATCGACCATAAGATTCCTATTGAGGCAGTAAATCTTAATTTTTATGATAAATTTTTAACCCGTTTATCCCCTTTTGGACCTGAGAATATGGAACCGGTTTTTGTTTCGGAGGGGTTATATATATGTGAGCAGCCTATTATCATGAAGGAGGTTCATATTAAATTAAAGGTAGGGGCGAATATTTTACGGGCAAGCCATGAAGCCGTTTCCTTTTTTTCAAAGGAGGATTATTATGAAGGATTGATGGAGGCGTGGAAGTCCAATATTCCAATTAAAATTGCCTATCACATGAATTTGAATGAATTTAATAATCGAAGGACGATTCAGTTGATGGTTAAAGATTTTGCAGTTTAGTTAATTTTCTTTTTTGGAATCTTTTTACAATTGGATGGGCAATGACTGTTGAAAGCAATAAGGTTGTTCCCCAATAAAAGGATGTTGGCATAATCTCTTTTTCTTTAAAAATTAAATAGCCTAGAATAATACCATAAACAGGTTCTAGGGTAATGATTAGGTTGACAGAAAATACTGAAAATACCTTATAGAGTTTGATAATTTCTGTGAAGGCATAAACGGTACAAATGATGGCAAGGATGGAAATCCATAACCAATCTAAACCAATTGGAATAAAAGTATTGCCACCCCAGATCAATCCACCTAGCCAGAAAACACCTGTGATGAAGGAGGCGGTGACCATCTCATAAAAGGTGATTAATTTTGGATCATAGTTTTTAAATTTCCCATTAATTACAGAAAATAGGGCGCCAAAAAAACCTGAAGAAACCCCCATTACCAAGCCGATCCAAGCGGATAAATCTGAAAAATAGATAATTGAGAGAGCAATTATAACAATGATGCCCATGATTACTTCAAATGGATCTATTGATTTTTTGAAATAAATTGGCTCCATGAGGGAAGTCCAAAAGGTTTGAGTAGAAAGTCCGGCCAAACACATAGCAATGGTCGAAACTTTTGCAGCCCCAAAAAACAATAACCAGTGAATGGAAATAAAAATACCATTGATTATCCAAACACGTGTAATTGGCTTGCGGATTTTATACTCTCGAAGATTTTTAATTAGAAAAAATAATCCAATAGAGGTAATTAGACAGCGAAAAAAAACAACTGTCATTGAATTTGCCGAAGTTGCATTTCCTAAAATGGCTGTAAAGGCAAAAAGGAATACGATAAAATGAATTTTAAGGTAATCCAGTAAAGAGGGGTTTGGTTTCATGAATTATCTAGGGAGCGAAAAATAAAGTCCTATGCCAATCAAACTAAATATGATATTAGGGAGCCAAACAGCCAATAAAGGCGGCATTCCTCCCCCTTCAGCGATTCCTTTACTCATGATAAAAAACATGATATAAACGAATGCTAGCGTAAAACCAAGAGCTATTCTATAGCCTACTCCACCCCGAGACTTCCTCGCCGAAACAAGAAATCCAATGATGGTTAATATAATGGCTGAAATAGGGTTGGTATAACGAAGATATTTTTCAATTAAGAAAATTTCTATACCTTCAGAACCTCTTGATTCAACC
>CAZXZK010000034.1:0-7907 GCA_964645295.1 uncultured Cytophagales bacterium
CTCTCCTACTATTATTATCACCATCCCAATAGAACTAATGGATGATTGGGCCTTAAAATTCCCCTCTTGGTATCAATTTGTCTTAGAAACTTATCGAAGTAGATTCGAAGAATTATTAATTATGGTTGATCAAATCGCATTTAAAAACCTTGACCAACGATTAATGTGGTACCTACACCAACAATCAAGAAGTTTAAAAACAAAAAAATTAAAAGTTTCCTACACTGCAATCGCCCAAGAAATGAATTCCTCTAGAGAAGTTATTTCCCGATTAATTAAAAAATTACAGGAATTAGGCCAAATCAAGGTCGAAAAGAACGAAATTGAAATAATCCAATTCGAATTTTGAAAAGTGATAAATATCACGAATAATTCTTAAGTTTATTTGAATTTTTGTAAAAACAATTTCAAATACATGTTAACTATTATCGGCTATTTTGCCTCTTTATTAATTGGAATCTCATTAGGACTTATCGGTGGAGGCGGTTCCATTCTAACTGTTCCTGTGCTAGTATATTTCTTTAATGTTGAACCAGTCCTTGCTACTGCATATTCCCTATTTATTGTGGGTTTTAGTAGCTTAGTTGGAGCAATGCCGAAATATCGTCAGGGTCTTATAAATTTGAAAACATCGGTCATTTTCGGACTACCAGCCATTTTAAGCGTTTATGGAACAAGAAAATTCATTGTTCCAATGATTCCTGATATTTTATTTACAATAGGAAATTTTGAGTTCACAAAAGGAATTTTCTTGATGGTTCTATTTGCAACTTTAATGGTTGCAGCATCTGTTTCTATGATAACAGAAAAAAAAGATGATCAAAAAAAACAAGAAGCAAATGAACAAAGCTTTAATTATCCAATTATATTATTAGAAGGTATTTTCGTTGGGATATTAACAGGCTTAGTCGGAGCCGGTGGTGGATTCTTAATCATTCCTGCCTTAGTAATTTTGTCTAAACTTCCAATGAAACAAGCTATAGGCACTTCCCTTTTAATCATTGCGGCAAAATCTTTGTTCGGGTTTTTAGGTGATCTTGGGCAAAGAGAAATCGACTGGCAATTATTATTGATCGTGACTATTCTTGCCATTGGTGGTATTTTAATTCAACAAATATTTTTTAAGATTTAACTATTAAATAAGCATATTATGAAAGTAGAACAAATTTATACCGGATGTTTAGCACAAGGTGCTTATTACATTGAGTCTAATGGAGAAGCTGCCATTATCGATCCATTAAGAGAAGTTGAACCTTATATCGAAAAAGCAAAAAGAAATAAGGCTAAAATCAAATATGTATTTGAGACGCATTTTCACGCAGATTTCGTTTCAGGACATATCGATTTAGCATCAAAAACAGGTGCTGATATCGTCTATGGCCCGAATGATGCTTGTGAATTCGATTGTATCATCGCCAAGGATAACCAAGAATTTAAAGTTGGTGGTGCCACCATCCGTTTATTACATACACCCGGACATACCATGGAATCATCTTGCTATTTATTATTAGATGAAGAAGGTAAAGAAACCTGTTTATTCTCAGGAGACACCCTGTTTATCGGAGATGTTGGTCGCCCAGATTTAGCTCAAAAAGTAAAAGCTAATTTAACCCAAGATATCTTAGCCGGTCATTTATATCATGCCATTAGCAGATGATATCATCGTATATCCAGCACACGGAGCAGGTTCAGCATGTGGAAAAAACATGAGTAAAGAAACCTCCGATACTTTAGGAAATCAAAAGAAGACCAATTATGCCCTTCAAGATATGTCTAAAGAAGAATTCATTAAAGAAGTAACCAATGGCTTAATGCCACCTCCTGCTTATTTCCCATTAAACGTTTTAATGAATATCAAAGGATACGATAGTATAGATGAAGTTTTGAAAAGAGGAAAACAAGCACTTTCTCCTGATGCTTTTGAAACGGCTGCAAATGAAACTGGTGCAATCATCTTAGATACCAGAGCCCCACAAAGTTTTGCGAAAGAATTTGTCCCAAATTCCATTAATATTGGAATCGACGGCGGCTTCGCCCCTTGGGTTGGAACCCTTATTCCAGATATTAAACAAGAAATCTTATTGGTTACAGACGAAGGTAGAGAAGAAGAAGTAGTTACCCGGTTAGCCCGTGTTGGTTATGATTTCACCATCGGTTATTTAACAGGCGGAATAAATGCTTGGAAAGAAGCTGGCAAAGAAATCGATTCCATTGAATCCATCTCAGCTGCCGATGCAGCAAAACGTGCTGAAAATGGAGAAGGAGAAATAATCGACGTTCGCAAGAATTCAGAATATTTATCTGAACATATTGAAAATGCAGAAAATGCTCCCTTGGATTATATCAATGATTCCATGACCAAATTGAACAAGGATAAAACCTATTTCATCCATTGTGCCGGAGGATATCGTTCAATGATCTTTACCTCAATCCTTAGAGCAAGAGGTTATTATAAACTTATCGATATTAACGGTGGATTTAAAGCTATTAAAGAATCAAATGAATTTAAAATAACGGACTATGTTTGTCCTTCAACTTTATTATAAAATTTAAATAACATGTTAGGAGATATCATAAGAAATCAAGAACCAACCGTGATCGATGTAAGAGAAGATTTTGAATACAATTCTGGTCACTATTCTAAAGCAATAAATATTCCTTTAGGATTAATTCAAACAAATATTAATAATATAAAGGGAATGAAAAAACCAATCGTCGTATATTGCAGAAGTGGTAACCGCTCTGGAATGGCTCAACAAATCCTTCAGTCGAACGGAATTAATGAAGTTTACAATGGCGGAGGAATTGGAGACTTGAAAATATACGACCTTTAAAATAAAAATATCATGACAAGACTACTGTACAACTGGAATATAATACGCCTTGTAAAACTAGCATTCGGGGTATATGCCTTATTTGAAGCCTATATCTATGCAGATTGGATGATTGGGGCATTAGCGTCTTATTTGGTCATCACAAGCCTATTTAATATCGGTTGTGCAGGAGGTTCTTGTTCGATTCCAAATAGAAAAACCTAAATATCATTATAAAACTTAAACCCAACACCTATGCTTAACTCACCATGGCCATGGTATACTGCAGGAGTACTCATTGGCTTAATCGTACCTGCTTTGCTGATTCTCGGAAATAAAAAATTCGGAATCTCATCCAACCTTAGACATATGTGCGCTATTTGCGCTCCTTCCAATATCCCCTTCTTTCAATATGACTGGAAAAAAGAGATTTGGAATTTTTTCTTTATCGGAGGAATAGCCATTGGAGCATTTATTGCAACTTTTTACATGACAGATCCGAATGCTGTTGTGGTAGACGAAAATCTAAAACAAGATTTAGCCCAATACGGCATTAGCAATTACAATAATATCGTTCCAGTTGATTTATTCTCCTTTGAAAGTCTATTTACCCTAAGAGGCTTTATTATGATGGTCGTAGGAGGCTTCTTAGTAGGCTTTGGAACCCGTTATGCTGGCGGATGTACATCCGGCCATGCCATCATGGGACTTTCCAACTTACAATGGCCTTCATTAGTGGCAACAATTTCATTTATGATTGGAGGTATCCTCATGACCCATCTAATCCTTCCTTTTATCCTAGCTCTTTAAACCAATAAACAATGGAAAAATTAACATCAAACTTAAAATATTCCTTAGTAGGAATCGTTTTTGGAATTGTATTCGTAAAAGCTGAAATTGTTTCTTGGTTTAGAATTCAAGAAATGTTTCGTTTTCAAAGTTTTCATATGTATGGAGTAATTGGTACAGCAGTTATTGTTGGCGCAATTTCCGTTTTCCTAATAAAAAAATTAGGCATTAAAACTATCAATGGTGAAAAAATTGAAATTCCAAATAAGGAGTTCCATAAAGGAAATATTATTGGCGGACTACTTTTCGGCCTAGGTTGGGCTATTACAGGTGCTTGTCCTGGCCCCCTATTTGCTCAATTAGGCTCAGGTGTTTTTGCCATCATCGTGGTCATTATCAGCGCAGGTTTTGGCACTTGGATTTATGGTAGATTTAAAGAAAAATTACCTCATTGATTAAATAGTCTTATTATGGTTGATTATTCGAATTAATAAGTAATAATTAAGAATTAAATGAATCTTTTCAAAAAGCCATTATTATTTTTACAATTAGCATCAGGATTATCCATTCTGATGCTAGTATATTTAGTCTATGCCTCTATTCCAAAAAATGAGCAAACGCCGAATGAAAAAATAAAGGAATATATCCCCATTGATCCTAATTTCAATCATGTATGGACTGCCCCTTCGGATTGGCGTCTGAATAAACTGCCAATAGAACAAAAAGATATGATTGTTTATGGGAAGGAATTAATTCAAAATACTGCTGCATATTTAGGTCCAAATGGTTCTGTAAAACCTATGTCCAATGGTTTAAACTGTCAAAATTGCCATCTAAAGGCAGGTGCCCAACCTTGGGGAAATAATTATTTCGCCGTTGCCTCTACCTATCCTAAAATACGAAAACGTTCAGGAAAAATGACCTCTATTCAAGATCGAATAAACGGTTGTTTTCAACGTTCATTAAATGGGCTACCGCTAGATACCAATACCTATGAAATGAAATCCATGGTAGCCTACATGAAATGGTTAGGAGAAGATGTTATTCCTGGAAAAACACCTATAGGTTCTAAGGTTTTCCCCATTGCTATTTTAGATCGAGCGGCTGATCCTATCAAAGGTAAATCAATCTACGTTGAAAAATGCGTGGTATGCCACAAAGAAGATGGTCAGGGTGTAAAAAAGCCTAATGGAAAAACCTATGTATATCCCCCGCTATGCGGTCCAAATTCCTATAATGATGGAGCTGGTTTATTTAGAATTTCTAAATTCGCTGGTTATGTTCGCTATAACATGCCCTTAGGAGCAGATTATATTAATCCTCAATTAAGTGAAGAAGAATCTTGGGATGTAGCTGCTTATGTTAATTCAATGCCCAGACCTAAAAAAGATAAATCAAAAGATTGGCCTAATATGGCCGATAAACCAATGGACCACCCTTTCGGTCCATTCGCAGATCCTTATTCAGAAGAACAACATAAATACGGCCCATTTCAACCCATATTAGATTTTTATACAAAAAAATAAAGGCAAAAACATAAAAAAAGTGTGACGATGCCAATTGACATTTGTCACACTTTTTTTGTTTAAATCAATCTATATTTGTTAAGGAGTTTGACGCAAATAGGACCAGCCGGCTTCTTGTTTTAAGACAACCTCGGCCACTCCTGAGGGTACAACTTCAATATTCGGATGTAAATCATCTTTGGTAAGATTTAAACCGTTTAAGGTATTTTGGCAACCAACGATTTTTACACCTTTCGCCTGAAGAGCTTGAATATTTTTAGCATCCTCGGTATTTTTATTTAGAATAAATTGAATACCACCGCTATGACAAACAAGTTCAACCTGAGTATCTGGAAGGGCTTCAATAACATGATTAATGTTTTTGATGGTTCCTGCCCAAACCTTGGAGTCATTGGTTGTCAGTTGAAAAACAACTTTATGCGTCTGAGAATACGCAAAATTCGTTCCGATAAAAAGGAACAAGAATAAATAAAAAATACGTTTCATAATGATTGTTTAATAAAACAATTTAAGAATTAATTAATATGAATACAATTTGGGATAGTAGATTTTCAACAAAACATTATCAATATGGGAAAAATCCAAATGAATTCTTAAAAAGAAATTTGGATTCCCTGCCAAAGGGAAAAATATTAATTTGCGCTGCTGGTGAAGGCCGAGATGCAGTCTATGCGGCTAAATTAGGTTGGGAAGTTATCGCTTTTGATCAGTCGGTTGTTGGAAGAGAAAAAGCCCTTGCATTAGCAAAGGAAAATAATGTTAAAATTAATTATTTAATAGGAGATGCGCTAAATATTGATTTGGAGGAAGCCTCCTTTGATGCCATTGCTAGTATATTTCTCCATTTACCACCAGATTTAAGACCAAAATTCCATCAAAGAGCCATTAATTGGTTAAAACCTAAGGGTGTATTTATTTTGGAAGGCTTCCATAAAAATCAATTAGGAAATAATTCCGGAGGACCAAAAGAAGTTGATTGGTTATTTTCAAAGGAAGAATTATCTTCTGATTTTAGCTCCCTACCAAATGTTAAAATAGAAAATGAAACCCGAATCCTCAATGAAGGCCCCTTGCACCAAGGAAAAGCAGAATTGGTTCATTTAGTGAATAGGGAAGAGGGAATAGGGAATTAATAATTAAGAATTAAGCGGGGAGCGCGTGCAACGGCCGCCGCCGCGGTTATGAAGAAATATTTTAGCCCATGAATTTATTCGTGGGATAAAATGAAGATCAAAAAAACAAATTAAACAGAATAATAAAATGATAGAATTATTAAAAAAAATGCTAGGACTAGGTCCGAAGGTAAATTACAAAGAATTAATTGCCAATGGGGCAAAGATTGTGGATGTGAGAACTCCAAATGAATATAAATCTGGAAATATCAAAGGTTCCATCAACCTACCCTTGCAGTCTCTTTCGTCGAATTTAGGAAGATTGAAAAAAGATGAGGTGATTATCACTTGTTGTGCATCAGGGATGCGTTCCTCCTCTGCCAAAAGTATTTTGAAATCAAATGGATTCACCCAGGTATACAATGGTGGGTCCTGGATAAATTTAAAATAATCATAGAATGAACGATAATTTCAAACAATTAATTAACCAATCAGTTCCTGTTTTAGTAGATTTTTCTGCGGAATGGTGCGGGCCATGTAAACAATTAGCCCCAATCCTTGCCCAAGTAAAACAAAAAATTGGAGATAAAGCGACTATCGTAAAAATCGATGTGGATAGAAACCAAAAATTAGCAGCTCAATTTCAGATTCGTTCGGTACCTACCCTGATGATTTTTAAGGAAGGAAAAACTGTTTGGAGACAATCTGGTGTAATACCAGCACAAGCTTTAGAAAACCAACTTAGACAATATATGTAAGATTATTTCGTATATTTGTTTTAAATTATAAAACCATGAAAAAAACAATTTTATCTCTTTTTTTCCTAGGAACACTTGCAATGAGCTCGTGCTCCCAGTCAAGCGAAGGAATTGCAAATTTAAATCCAAAAGAATTCCAAGAATCATTAATTAAAGATGATAATGTTTTCATTTTGGATGTAAGAACACCAGAAGAATTCGCGGGTGGACATCTAGAAGGTGCAACCAATATGAATATCAACTCATCTAATTTTGAGGCAAACCTTGAAAATATCGACAAAGATAGAAATGTCTATGTATATTGCCTATCTGGAGGCCGATCAACTCAAGCAGCCAATGTTTTGAAAGAAAAAGGGTTCAAGAATGTGATTAATATGAACGGTGGAATTCTTTCTTGGAGAAACGCAGGTATGCCAATTACACTAGGTGCTCCTCGTACTAATTCAAAGGATAGTGAAGAGTTAACGAATTTAACAGAAGCTGATTTTAAAGCATTATTAGCCAATAAAGGAGATGTGATTGTTGATTTTAACGCAGTGTGGTGTGGCCCTTGCAAGGTTTTAGGTCCTATTTTGGATGAATACGTGGAAGAACAAGGAGGGAAAGTAACACTCATTAAAATTGATGTTGATAAAAACATGGAATTGGCGCAGGCCAAAAACATCCAAGCGATTCCTTTTGTTGAAAGATATAATAATGGAGAATTAACTTGGTCAAAAATCGGATTATTTAATAAAGAAGAGCTTTAAAAAAAGATCTTCTTTATTTATATTTGCCAAAAAATTTATTTCATTCATACCTACCATTGATACTAATGAAATTTGAAAAAATCCACCATAAGGGTCAGGCACGTCTCTTCAAATCAAATTACTTAGAATTTTTTACAAAAACTCACCCCCTGATTATTTG
>CAZXZK010000034.1:7917-14480 GCA_964645295.1 uncultured Cytophagales bacterium
TCTACCCATTATCTTTTTTTCTGTTTTTTATAGCCATAGAATCGGATTTTCATGGCTAAAATCAAGCTTCTTATTCTTATCAGGTTTATTTTTTTGGTCTTTTGCTGAATACATGCTCCACCGTTTCGCCTTTCATTTTATGCCAGATTCTGAATTAGGACAAAAAATTGGCTATATCATTCACGGTAACCACCACCATTACCCAAAAGATCGTCAGAGATTATTTATGCCCCCTCTTCCATCGATTATTCTAGCATCCCTGATTTATGGCATTTTCTATGGAATTATTGGCAATTTAAGCTTTAGTTTTTTTCCAGGATTTCTTTTAGGATATTTATTATATGGCTCAATGCATTATGCCATTCATTCAATTAATCCCCCCTTTCCTTGGTTGAAACCCCTTTGGAAAAACCATTACCTACATCATTACAAAAATGAAAACAAAGGTTTTGGAGTCTCCACTACATTTTGGGACAAAATCTTTGGTACCATGTTTGATACTAATCAAAAAATGGACAAAACCCAAATAGAAAAATTGAAATTTTAAAGGCTATTTTGCTGGTTCAAAATCTAAAGAAACAGAATTAACACAATAACGAAGACCAGTATCAGTAGGCCCATCATCAAATACATGGCCTAAATGTCCTCCGCATTTTCCACAGGTAATTTCAATTCTTCGCATTCCATGGGATGTATCTAAGGTTTCCTTGATTACTCCTTCCTCAATTTCTCTGTCAAAACTTGGCCAGCCACAATGTGCATCAAATTTAGAATCTGAGGAAAAAAGAACTTGTCCACATGCCCTACAAGTATAATTACCTTTTTCTTTGTGCATCAAGAATTTACCCGTATAAGGCCTTTCGGTTCCTTTTTCTCGAAGGATATAATATTCTTCATCCGTTAATTTCTTACGCCATTCGGTTTCGGTTTTAGGCATTTCATTCATGGCTAATTTATTTTCGTTATTTTTAGATTGTGCACAGGCAACTAGATTAATAAAAACTAGAAAAACTCCTGAAACTTGAATAAGCTTTTTCATAAGTGGTATTGATTTTATAAATTCAAACGAAAAACTTTGTCAAAAGTTATTTCATTTTAATAAAATATCCAAAAATGTGCTACTATACCGATCAAACTTCGTCCAAAAAAGCACTTGAAAATCGATTCAAGGCTACCGCCTATTTTTTAGAGGATTTATTGGTACATGGAAAGCAATCAGGATTTGCTAGGCCCAAACTGCCCGTACAAACCCAAGGAAAGCCAGAAATGATTCAATTAATCCCTTGGGGGCTCATCCCCCATTGGGCAGATGAACAAACTTCCAAAGAAATTGTCTCTAAGACCTTGAACGCGAAATCTGAAACCATATTTGAGAAGCCTTCCTTTGAACCCTATGTCTTGAAACAAAAATGTTTGGTATTAGTGGACGGCTTCTTTGAATGGCAACACCAGGGTAAAGAAAAAATCGAATATCGTATTATTAAAAAAGAAGAAGGCCCATTTGCCTTGGGAGGAATATACAGTATTTGGATGAATCCTGAAACCAGAAAATTAGAACCCTCCTTTTCCATCATCACAACTGCCGCCAATGAATTAATGGAAGAGATTCATAATACAAAAAAACGAATGCCACTTATTTTAGAAAAAGAAGCCGAAGAAATTTGGCTCAAAACGAATAATTATGAAGAAATAAAAGTCCTTATGAAACCATTTGATTCCAATAAAATGCAAGCCAAAGCCATAAATGAGAATAAACAATTGGGATTATTTTTAAATTAGAATAATAGAATTGGAGTGACAGCCACGCTGAATATTCTTCCATTCTCCATTATTTATTATTATATTTAGTTTCAAAAATGTTTTCGACTATGAGAAATTTACTACTATTATTTCTAACAATGGGCTTATTGGGAGCCTGCAATTCAAAATCTGAATATCATTCCATTGCTGGAAAAACCGAGGCAGACATTTGGCAGGGGGGAGTTCAAATGATTCCGATAGAAACTCCAAAAGGGACGTTTAAAGTATGGACAAAAAGAGTGGGAAATAATTCTAAAATTAAGGTTTTACTCTTACATGGAGGGCCGGGTGCCACGCATGAATATTTTGAGATTTTTGATTCTTATTTACCACAAGAGGGGATAGAATATTATTATTACGACCAATTAGGTTCATCCTATTCGGATAATCCGAATGATCCTGAACTTTGGAATATTCCACAATTTGTTGAGGAGGTGGAGACTGTTCGCAAAGCATTAGGATTGAATAAAGACAATTTTTATTTATTAGGGCATTCTTGGGGAGGAATTTTAGCCATTGAATATGCTTTAAAATATCAAGAGAATTTAAAGGGGATGATTGTATCCAATATGGTACCTTCCATTCCAGATTATATGGACTATGCGAATAAGGTATTGGGTCCACAACTACCGGAAGAGGTATTAAAAACAATTCGAAAATATGAAACAGACGGAGATTTTACCAATCCGGCCTATTTAAGCATTGTGGAGGAATATTATTATCCAGAACATATTCTTAGGAAGCCATTAAATGAGTGGCCCGAGCCAGTGAATAGAAGTTTTGCAAAAATGAATTATCCACTTTATTTAAAAATGCAAGGCCCCTCTGAATTTGGTGTAGTGGGAGATGCCATTTTAAAAGATTGGGATAGAAAGGCAGATATCGGTTCGATTCAAATCCCATTATTATCTATTGCTGGGCAATATGACACAATGGATCCTGCAGCGATGAAGGAATTGGCAGAATTAGCCCCTAAAGGAGACTATTTATTTTGCCCGAATTCAGGCCATATGGCCATGTACGATGACCCAGAAATCTATTTTAAGGGATTAATTCAATTTTTGAAAGAGTAATATTTTTTTTTATTTTATTTTTTTTACCTAACCACCTTTTTCATGAAAAAGATAATTCTTTTTTTTTTAAGTGTAATAAATCTTCATGCACAAGTTAAAATCTCTAATTTATCATTAAATTCCACACCCGATTCTTCTGCTGTTCTAGAAATTGAATCATTCAGCAAGGGAGTCTTATTCCCAAGAATGACTACTCAGCAAAGATTAGCAATTAGAAACCCCGCTTTAGGTCTAATTGTATATGATATTAATGAAAATCATCTCTATACCCAGGCAGGTCAACCCTACAACAATCAATGGAAAAAAATAGTTCTAGGCGGCCCTTATGAAACAAATGGTTATGATATCGGAAACTTGAAATTTGGTAATAATGCCCTATTTTCTCTTAAAACAAGCTCTAATTTAACTGCCAACCAAATGGCCTTAGGAAGCCCTGCCTGGTACTCGGGAATGAATAATATTGCCATAGGAGACTCTAGTCAATTTAATGTTAATAAAAACTATCCAAAAGAATACCCATTCCATCTTTATAGTGGAGGAAATTTCAATATAAGTATTGGTACAAAATCACTTAAAAATCAAAGTGAAAAAAACCAAAACCTAGCGATTGGTCATTTTGCTATGGAAGGTGATACAACGGAAATTGACACCTTTGGGGTTTCGTCGTGGTATACTCCATTAATTGTTTGGCCATCCACCAGTTCGAATTTAGCAATCGGACATTTTGCCCTTCAGTCTAATCAATCTTTTGCAAATATAGCCATTGGTAATGCCGCTTTAAGAAAAAATTTCGGAGGAAATAATATCGGAATTGGAGAATTTTCCTTGGAAAAAAACCGTGGTTCAACTAATATCGCTATTGGAAATAAATCGATGGCCAATAATATCTCAGGAGGAAATAATATCGCCATTGGGTCAAGAAGTTTAATTCTCAACCAAACAGGAATAAATAATATTGCCATTGGTGACAGTAGCCTTGCTAAGAATATTACCTCTCAAAATAATATTGCTATTGGAAAGCATGCCTTAGTAAATGCAAATTCCAGTAGCAATATTGGAATTGGTACCGATACCTTCAATCAACTCATTTCAGGTATTAATAATATTGGTATCGGAGACGGAGTAGGAAAATCTATCCTCTATGGAAGTCAAAATATCCTTTTGGGTTCTGGTTCCTCTAGTATAGATGGCCAAAATAATTTAGACAATTCCATCCTTATTGGTTTCAATATAAAAGCCAACAGGAATAATTCGGTTTATCTTGGGAATCAGAATACACTAAAATGGCTATTCGGACGATCCGATATAAGTGCAAATGATATTGCCTTGCAAGTAGGTTCAGATTCAAATAATGGAAATGGAGCCTATTTATCGAATGGTGGAACTTGGACAAATGCCTCTTCTATTCATTTTAAGGATCGAATAAGGATGATTCAACCACAAGAATTTCTTATAAAATTAAGTCAAACTCCTATTTATGAATGGTATTATAAAAATACGAATGAAAAACATATTGGCCCGATTGCAGAGGATTTTAAAGAAATTTTTAATTTAGGAATACCAGGCGATAAAGAACATATTTCAACCATTGATGCTTCTGGCATAGCATTAATAACTATTCAGGCACTTTATGAACGTCTTCTTCATGCAGAATCAAAAATTAAAGAATTAGAAATGAAAATTATGGAAGGAAAAAACTAAACTATCCCCATTTTCTGCATTTTTTGAACCTGGAGGGTGCGGTGACCAAATTCTTCGATTACCTTGCCCTCCAACCAATAAATGCCTCCGCCCTGAAAATGATAGTTTTCCAAATCTTTCGGAAAATGAACCGTATCAAAATATTCCCCTCTTCGATCCACAAAATAACCAAAATACATCCGCTCTCGTTTCTTGGTTCGAGTAGGTTTTAAGGTGACTAAATAACCCGCAATGCCTCCTTTGAAAGGCAATAATCGAGAATCCATTGTATCTTCAGGCAAATCCGTCACCAATTCAAACATCGAATTGCTCAGCGGAAAACCCAAAATCTCCCATTCATCAAAAGCATCATCGTGTGCACCATAAACAAATTCCGGATAATAATTCTCCTCTAATTCATATTCCACCGGAAATATCTCCATATTTACATAGGTCTGCTTCTCCCTCTTACCACATAATAAAGCATGGGCCTCCCATAATAATTGCTTCTTGCCTATTCCAAAACCCCGAAATGCCCCCAGCCGAATCAATATCACCGCCTGCTCTATACCCAGTTTTACCCGATGCACAAAATCCGCCAAAGATTTAAACAATCCCCGCTCCCGCGCCTCCAAAATCTGTCTAATCACCCCCTTCTCCAACCCTTTCACATGTACCCATCCCATCCTAATCACCCTCCCCTCTAATCGAGTCAAATATTCACTCTCATTAATATCCGGCACCTCAATCACCGCACCCCATCTGCGCGCCTCATGTAAATAAAATTCCGTCCGATAAAATCCCCCAAAATTATTAATCACAGCCACCATAAACTCCAATGGATAATACGTTTTTAAATACAAAGACTGATAAGACTCCACCGCAAAACTGGCAGAATGCGCCTTGCTAAATGAATAACCACTGAAACTCTCCATTTGTCGCCATACCTCCCGAGATACCCCCTCCTCGTAGCCCCGCTGCACACAATTCAAAAAAAACTGGTCCCGGATCTTCTCAAATTCCTCCCGAGACCGATACTTGCCAGACATCCCCCTACGCAAAACATCCGCCTCCGCTAAACTCAAGCCCGCAAAATAATGCGCCACCTTAATCACATCCTCCTGATAAACCATCACCCCATACGTCTCTCGCATCAATTCCCCCATGAATGGATGCACAGGCACATAATCATTCGGATAATGATGACGCTGAATATATTCCTTCATCATACCAGAACTGGCAACACCCGGACGAATAATCGAGGAGGCCGCCACTAAGGTCAGATAATTATTGCAATCCAATTTCTTGATTAATTGACGCATCGCTGGGGACTCAATATAAAAACAGCCCATCGTCTCGTGCATCTCTAACTGCTCGCGAATCTTGGCATCCTGCTTAAAATCCTGCACCCGATGAATGTCTACATCCACCTGCCGATTTCGCTTAATAATATCCACCGCTTCTTTGATATGCCCCAATCCACGCTGAGAAAGCACATCAAATTTGGCAAAACCGATATCTTCGGCTACATACATATCGAACTGACAAATCGGAAAGCCCTTGGGCATAGGTTCCAAAACGGTATAATTCGCTAAAGGCTTCTCCGAAATCAAAATCCCCCCAGCATGAATACTCAGATAGTTCGGAAAATCCAATAATAAATTCCCATACTTGAGAATCAAACGATGCAAATCAGAATCCCCCTCCCGCATCGCCTTTTCAGGCTCCAACCAAGTATCAATTTCTGACTTCGGCAAACCAAAAACCTTGGCAAGCTCCCGATAAATCGACTTGTCCTTGAACGTTACATAGGTAGCTAACAAACAAACATGCCGGCTCCCATAACGCTTAAAAATATAATCAATAATCTCATCGCGCTCATCCCAAGAAAAATCAATATCAAAATCAGGTGGAGAGGTTCGATGTGGATTGATAAAACGCTCAAAATACAAATCCAATTCAATCGGATCCACATCCGTAATGCCCAAACAATAAGCCAC
The DNA here is from genome assembly GCA_964645295.1 of uncultured Cytophagales bacterium. Taxonomy (GTDB): domain Bacteria; phylum Bacteroidota; class Bacteroidia; order Cytophagales; family Spirosomataceae; genus CAZVFE01. The sequence goes on from CAZXZK010000034.1 coordinate 14,471, forward strand.
AATCGAATTA
>CAZXZK010000034.1:14490-15038 GCA_964645295.1 uncultured Cytophagales bacterium
CTACATGAAAATACCCCCGTGAACGAGCATATCGGATGATATCCCAAGTAATCAAAAAATAAGAATCATAATTTAATTCATGTATAATCTTCAATTCCCTATCTACCCGCGCACGCGCCTGTCGATCATTCTTTTTATACCGATAAGCCAATCCATCGTAGGCTAGTTTCGATAATAATTCAAAATCATCTTCCCTGCTCACTCCAAATAATTGTCGATTCTTCGGTTCTTCAAACGAAAATTCAAAAGAACAAGTTGCCAATAGCCGCTCAGCATTCTCCAATAATTCCGGATAGTCCTTCAATAATTCCCGCCATTTAATAGGAGAAATGGGCACTTCCTGTTCATGAGCATGAGCAGAACCAGGTAATTTACTCAGTAAAACATTCTTGTCTATCGCCCTCAATAAACGATGCATAGAATAACCCTGTTTATTGCGAAAAGTAATCGGCTGCGCCCAAAGCATCTTAGCACGTTTCCTTTCCTTCCATAAAGCATTCCTGTCTATCCATTGCACACCAATCCATTCGTTCTCTGCCAATTTCCCG
>CAZXZK010000034.1:15048-20304 GCA_964645295.1 uncultured Cytophagales bacterium
ATAAATCACATAAATATCCAAAGGCGCCTCCACCCTATCCGGCCAAGGCTTTTGCTTTAATTGATAGCCCGTCGCAAAATGATTGATCCATTCAAATCCTTGCGCGTTCCGAGCCAATAAGATATACAAAAGTCCATCCTCCTCCCCCCGAAATTCCATCCCCACCACCGGCTTAACCCCCTTTTTTCTACAAGCCCGCAGAAAATCAAATACACCGGAAGTCCGATGAATGTCCGTCAAGGCCAAGACCTGAATCCCTAGCTCCGCAGCAATATCCACCAATTCCTCAGGCGATAAAGTCCCATAACGCAAACTATAATAAGAATGACAGTTTAAATACATGATTTTATGCTGAATTTATTCAGTAGACTCCGATAAATAATTTCTCCTTTCCTCTCGATTCATCATCCCCGAAGCACGTAAAACGGAAAATTCACCGTATCGATCTTTCACCCAATCCATCGCCTGATACAAAGGAGCTAAACGCCCCCCATAATCAAATAAGTTTAATTGCTCCTCCCCTTGTACCAATTTGGAAAACCGCACACCAATCAAGCGAATCAATAAGCGTCGATCATATAATTTTTCAAATACCTCCAAAGCCGCAGGAATTAGTCGGTGATCAGAAGCCGTTACCGGAAAACTAATCTGACGAGTATGCGTATCAAAATTAGCATAGCGCAGTTTGATGGTAATACAAGAGGTACAATTACGCATACCCCGCAAATCGTAGGCCAATTGCTCTACCAGATTAATCAAAATCCGCCTCAATAATACAATGTCCGTCGTGTCCCGCTCGAAAGTCATTTCTTTCGACATCGACTTTTGTTCGTGGTAGGGAACTACAGGACGCCGATCAATTCCATTTGCGCGTTCCCAGAGCATGGTACCAAGCTTTCCGAAGGTTTTCTCTAGCACGCGCAAAGGCATCTGGCTCAAAGTACCCACATGAGTAATGCCCATACTACGCAAGGTTTGAGAAGTCACTGAACCAATCATGGGAATTTTATTGACCGTCAGAGGTGCTAAAAAGGCCTTTTCTTCTCCGCGTAAAACTTGGTATTGCCCAGCAGGCTTGACAAAATTGGTGGCTACCTTAGAAACCGTTTTATTCGTAGATAAACCAAAAGAAATCGTTAAACCAATTTCTTCTAAGATACGTCGACGTAAATCAGTAGCAAATTGATAAGTACCAAAAAACCGCTCCATGCCCGTCATGTCTAAATAAAATTCATCAATAGAGGCCTTTTCTACCAAAGGTGCTCGCTCGGTAATCAACTCGGTTACTTGCTTGGAATAAGAACTATAGGAATCAAAATCTCCACGGAGAATGATCGCGTCCGGACAAAGCCTGCGGGCCATTTTCATAGGCATGGCAGAATGCACCCCAAATTTCCGAGTCTCATAACTACAAGCAGCCACTACACCCCGATCAGACATCCCCCCGACAATCACTGGCTTGCCCACCAATTCCGAATCCTTCAATCTCTCTACCGATACGAAGAAACTATCCAAATCCATGTGTACAATTGCCCTGTCTTGCATAAAAAACTTGAATTATTGATAATTATGAATAAAATTCCTATCTTTATTGATAATTTATATTTTAAATTAAATATAAATTTTATTCAAAAATACGAAATTAACAAATAAAATGAATACTTTTTTTAGTCAAAATCTACGTTTTTTACGCAAAAAATTGGTGCAGAAGACCTCGCAGGAAAAATTGGCTGAATTATTAGGGATAAAAAAACCAACACTTGGCTCTTATGAATCTGGAAGAGCAGAACCAAAATATGCCGATTTAATCAAAATAGCGCATTTTTTTAAAGTAGAATTAGACGAACTACTAAAAGAAAATCTCGAAGAAAAGAAATTTTTTGGATCAACCAATAAACTACGAATTTTAGCTACAACAGTCGATAAAAACAATGAAGAAAATATCGAATTTGTACCAGTAAGGGCGCTAGCGGGCTATACTTCTTCTTATGATAATATTGATTTCATCCAAGAACTTCCTTCTTTTCAAGTACCCTTCCTAGAAAGAGATAAAAAATATCGGGTGTTCCCAATAAAAGGAGATTCCATGCTACCCTTAGAATCAGGAAGTTTGGTATTTGGGGAATATATCCAAGATTGGACTCATATCAAAGACGGAACCATCTGTATCGTAGTCACCAAAGAGGAAGGGGTAGTTTTAAAAAAAGTCATCAATCATTTATCTGAAAAAAATGTATTAATTTTAAATTCAACCAATAAATTATACGACCCTTATCCCATCTTAGGATCAGAAATCCAAGAGATTTGGCGATTTGCCGGATATTTTAATCATCAATTCCCAGAAAATCACCATCATTAATTATATCATGCCACTAAAAATTTATTTTCTAAGTTTATTCTGCGTATTATTTACCCTAGAATCTCATGCACAATACCGATATCTAATCGAATTTAAAGATAAAAACAATTCCCCTTATTCAATCGAACGCCCCTTAGAATTCCTTTCACAAAAGGCCGTAGACCGACGAACAAAGAATTCCATTTCAATCACTCAAGATGATCTTCCAGTGAATCCTGCCTATTTGGAGGCAATAAAAAATCTAGAAGTAAAAATTGTTTATCCTCTTAAATGGGTCAACGGGGCAGTCATCCTAGCAAATCAGGAAAAACTTAATCAGGTTTTGAATTTGAATCAGGTAAAAGGTTTAATGTTCCCTTTCCCCTTAGATTCCTTACCTATTCAGGGGAATACTTTTTTAGAACCCAAGAAAAAAGAAACCCCTAATAGAAAAGAACTTAATCAATTGGCTTATGGCTCATCCGAAAGCTTCATCAAACAATTGAAATTAGATTCGATGCATACAGAAGGCTTTACCGGGAAAGGTATCCTAGTTGGAATTTTAGATGGAGGATTTTATCAATTGAATGAAAATTCAGGTTTATTACAAAATCTGAATGATAAAATCTTGGATACCCTGACAACCTATCCTGGCTTTCATTCTTTTTATGACATTCCTGAAAATCATGGGAAAAATGTCTTTTCCATCATGGGAACCTATTCCCCAAATAGATATATCGGCGGTTTATTTGATTCCAAATTTGTTTTAGCACAAACCGAAGAGGGCTTTCATGAAGTAGCCATTGAAGAAATTAATTGGATGCGAGGTGCAGAATGGGCTGATAGCTTGGGAGTTGATTTAATCAATACCTCTTTGGGCTATTCTAATTTCGACAATCCAATTTATTCCCATACCTATCAGGATATGGATGGACAATCAACTTTTATAAGTCGTGCCGTGAATATCGCTGCCTCTAAAGGAATCATCTGTGTTACCTCTGCCGGAAATAGTGGAAATAATTCCTGGAAATACATAAATGCCCCAGCCGACGCCCAAGGTAGCCTAACAGTCGGTGCTACAACCAGCCAAAATACCAAAGCAGGATTTAGTAGCTTCGGACCAACAGCAGACGGAAGAATTAAACCAGATATTGCCGCATTAGGACAAGGTATATATTTCCTAAGAGATGCAAACGCCATCGACCAAGGAAATGGAACCTCCTTTTCTTCTCCAGCAGTAGCTTGTTTAGTGGGTGGATTAATACAGGCCTTCCCGAAGACTAATTACAGAGATATCATAGAAGCCATCCGATTATCTGGATCTTTGAACAAAGAACCCAATTATGAATTGGGATATGGTATCCCCAATTGGGTAGACGCCAGCAAGATTTTACGCTCCAAATTGATTCTATCCACCCAACAAGAACCTTCAAAATTAAAGATTTTCCCCAATCCTCTTACCAATCCTAAAATTCTTACAATTGAAAAAGAAGTCATTGAATCAGGCATTATTGAAATTTTTAATTTGGAAGGAAAATCTCAATTAAGAAAAGGATTCTCTGAATTCAGCTTAAAAATCAATCTTGAAAGGCTCCCGGCAGGAAAATATTTAGTTTATTTTCAAACAGAGCAAAATCGCCAAATTCTACCCTTAATTGTAAATTAAACCTAATAAATTTACTATATTGAAATTCGAAATAACCCTAAAACTATGAACCAAAGACTTAGCTCACTGGATATTTTTAGAGGAATAACGCTTTTCGGGATGATATTGGTAAATACCCCCGGTAATGGAGATTATTCCTACGGACCCTTGAAGCATGCCGATTGGCATGGATTCACTCCTACCGACCTGGTATTTCCTTCCTTCTTGTTTATGGTCGGTATGGCCATGTACCTTAGCTTCAAAAAATTTAATTTTACCCTAAGTACTGACCTTCGCAATAAAATTTTAAAACGAACCATCCTATTATTTTTAGTCAATTATTTCATCTTCTATTTTCCATTCCTAGATTTTTCCTTATCCCATCTAAGAATACTGAATGTTCTACCCCGAATTGCCCTATCCTATTGCATAGTCTCTTTTATTGTTTTATTAAATAAACGAAGCAGCCGTTTATGGGTCATCAATTGGTCCATTCTTCTTGCCTATTGGCTGATTATGTATTTATTTGGAGATAGTGGGGATCCTTATTCCCTGACTGGAAATGCCGCCAGAAAACTTGATTTATTGGTGATGGGCGAAAATCACCTCTATCATGGCGAAGGAATTGCCTTTGACCCCGAGGGAATTCTATCGACCCTCCCGGCCCTTTCCACTTGCCTATTTGGGTATATGACCATGGAATACATTGATATCAATCAAGAAAAATCCCATAAAATTCTCAACCGATTAATGGCCTGGGGAATGTTTTTATTCCTTTTGGCACAAATTTGGCATTTTGCTTTTCCTATCAATAAAAAATTATGGACTAGCTCTTTTGTAATCAATTGTGTCGGTTTGGACCTCATGCTAATTGGTTTATTATATTGGTGGGTAGACATTAAAGGAAAAAACTTCGGAAAAGACTTTTTCAAAGTTTTTGGCATGAACTCTATTTTGGCATACGGAGTCTCAGAAATCCTAATTATTCAATTATACCATTGGCGAATTGCCGATGGCGACGGTTATTTAAATTTCCCATCCTGGACCTACTGGAACATCTTCCAACCTGTCTTTGGCTATAGTTTTGGCTCACTCGTTTCTGCCCTAACCTATGTCATGATTTGTTGGGGAATCTGCTATATTTTTTATAAAAGAAAAATCTTTTTGAAATTATAAATAAGTATTGTAGAATTTAAGAATATTAATAAAGCTTTTGTATGTAAGGCTTGGCAGCCTTTTATTAACAATATTTTCATAAGAAATTTTCGTCATG
>CAZXZK010000035.1:0-12283 GCA_964645295.1 uncultured Cytophagales bacterium
CGTGGAATCCATAGAAAATCTAAAAACCATTTTTCGAGTTGAATTAAGAAACAGACAGGTTTGATTCAAATAAAACAATTGTTTTATAATTTATATTATGTTAAATAGAAATTGGAAGACTATCCTATTTAGAAAAAAATGCCGCACAAGACCTATTTCCTCTTGAGCGGCATTTACCAATCTATTACTAAAAATAAAAAAGGGATTATAGTTTTTCTAATTCCTTTTTAATTTGATCGACGATATCCTGTACACCTGGATCGTTTTGTAATTCAACATATTTACTAAAATGTGGAATTGCTTTATTATAATATTCTTTAATTAATGTTGTATAGGTTCCAGATTCTTTCTCAAAGGTATCCATGTCCATTGAATTAAGAATTTGCTTAATTTCCTGGGCATAATTAAAATACAAGGCTCCTAATTGATATAAGGCATCCGCATAATCAGGATCAGTTGCTAAGGCTTTATTATAATACGAAGCTACTTCTTCTCGTAGAGCATCATATTTTGCTTTAGAATTTGGTAAATTAGCCTTTAAATTAGAAATATCCCCTACCTCTGCTTTAAACTTTTCATAGGTCTCTTTTCTCTCCTGTAGGGTTTTGGTAAACTCAGCAATATCACGCTTATAACCGTCAATTAATTGTTGAATTTGCTTTTTAGCTGTAGAAGAAATATTTTGTTTTAATTTAGCTTCATTTTTCTTTAATTCATCCTGATAAGCATCAATTTGATCTTGTGTAGATTGAATTCTTCCAGACAAATCTTTTTCTCTTCTCTCTGCATTTTGAACGGTAGCAATATCCTCCTTCACCTTGGCCAAATCATTTCTTTCAATCATGATACCCAAATTCACTATGGAAACCACATCATTAGGATCCTTTTCTACGGCTTGTATCAAATATTGTTTAGCATCTTCATCTCTTTTAAATTGGATAAAGTAATTGAACTTTGTCCCTAATAAATCTTTATTCCCTGGATAGACCAATAAGGCTGCATCAATCGCCGCCAAAGCTTTGTCTTCCATTGCTTTTTTCTCAGGGCCATCTTCTAATTTGGATGACATAACAGAGAAAATATCGCCTATGGAATAAAGAATAGATAAATCTTTTCCGCCATTCGCTGAATATCTTTGATAAGCCTCTAATGCTTTATCATTCATTGAGTTGGTCAATTGTGCAGATACCCCAGCATACATGGCAGCCATGGTATCTTGTGGGCTAATATTAGATGATTTCCATATCAATTCATAGGCTTTTAAATAATCTTGATTTTGGTATTTAAATACCCCAAGATTTAAGAATGCAGTTGATAATTGAGAGCGCCCAACCCCTTCAACAGGTGCATTTAATAAACTTGTAGCTTCTTCTACTTCTTTGACAGGCTTACCTTTTTTATCCACCATTTCTGTCACTTTTTTTAGTTCTGCTTCTGCTTGGTATGCTGCATCAAGATATTGAAGAGCAAAAGAAGAATCAGGGAATACGGCGATTGCAATTAAGGCTTTTGCCTTATCAATATAGCCTATTGCCTTATCTGGCTTTGATAAAATTGAACTATTTGCCTTTTCTAGATCAGCAATCAAAGCATCTTTTTGCGCCTGTACAAGAGGATCCGCAGCATCTTGAGAATAGGCAGCGAAGGAAAAAAATAATCCTGCACAAGCAATAAATAATTTTTTCATGTTGTTATTTTTTATTGTTTTTTATTCTTGGTTTTCTTGGTTTTCAGAAGAACTTTCTTGGTCACCACCATTGATTGGATTTATTTCTGTATTCTCCGAATTTATCGAATCTTCTTCCTCGTTCGTTTCAATATCAATCCGAGTAACGGATGAAATTTCATCAGATTCATTCTTTAATCGAATTAATTTAACCCCTTGGGTATTTCTTCCCATGACCCTTAATTCTGACACAGAAGAACGGATTAAGATTCCTGCTTTGGTGATAATCATGAGGTCGTTGGAATCCTTCACCTCTTTGATTGCTACAAGAGCACCGGTTTTTTCAGTAATATTCAAGGCCTTCACCCCTTTACCACCGCGGTTTGTTAAACGATAGTCTTCTACCTCAGAGCGCTTTCCAAATCCTTTTTCTGAAACAACTAATAATTGTTGATTTTCGGGATCTGAAACGCATACCATTCCAATGACCTTTTCCTCTTTCAGGGACTCATCAATCCAGATACCTTTTACACCGGCGGCAGACCTTCCCATCGGACGAACCCTGTGTTCTTCAAACCTGACAGACCGACCTGTATTGGTTGCAATTACTATTTGATTCTCTCCATTGGTTAAAGCAACATCTAACAGCCTGTCCCCTTCTCGAATAGTTACAGCAATAATACCATTCTGACGAGGTCTTGAATAGGCTTCTAAGGAAGTCTTCTTGATGGTTCCGTCTTGGGTACACATCACAATAAAATTATTTTGAATATAATCTTCATCCTTTAAATTCTTCACATTAATCACCGAACGAATGGAATCCCCACTTTCAATATTAATTAAATTTTGGATTGGTCTACCCTTGGAAGTTTTTGAACCTTCTGGTACAGCATAAACCCTTAGCCAATAACATTTACCATTTTCAGTAAAGATTAATAACCAATTATGCATGGTGGCAGAGAATAAATGCTCGGTATAATCGTCATCTTTCGTTGCAACTGCCCTAGAACCTACTCCTCCCCTTCCTTGAGACTTATATTCAATTATTGGCGTTCTTTTAATATAACCCTGGGCTGAAATTGTAATTAACATTTCATCGTCAGCAATCATATCTTCCACGGAGAATTCATCATCAGACATATTTATCTGGGTCCTTCTTTCATCTCCATAACGCTCTTTCATTTCAGCTAATTCTTGCTTAATAATGTCAAGTTGACGTTCTGGCTTGCCTAAGATATCCTCCAAATCCTCTATAGTCTTCATGATCTCAGCATATTCATTGGTGATTTTATCCCTTTCAAGACCCGTCAAACGTTGTAATCTCATTTCAAGAATCGCCTTAGCTTGAATTTCTGAAAGATTAAATTGTTTCATTAATCCATCCTGAGCCTCATTTGGATCTTTCGAATTTCTAATTAAAGCAATAACCGCATCCAAATTATCCAAGGCAATGATAAATCCTTCTAGAATATGGGCTCTTTTTTTAGCCTCTCTTAATTCGTAATTGGTTCTACGGACGATTACCTCATTTCTATGTTCAACAAAATGATGAATTAAATCCTTTAAATTCAAGGTTTGTGGTCTTCCCTTAACCAAAGCCACATTATTTACGGAAAAAGATGATTGTAAGGCTGAATATTTGTACAAATTATTCAATACAACATTGGGTACACAATCCCGTTTAAGATCGAAAACGATTCTCATACCCTGACGGTCCGATTCATCCCGAATTTCAGAAATTCCTTCAATTTTCTTATCGTTTACTAAATCAGCGCATTGCTTTATTAAGGAGGCCTTATTGACCATATAAGGGATTTCCGTCACGATAATTTGTTCCTTCCCTGTTTTAGATGTATCAAAAGTCGCATTTCCTCTTACCACTACCCTGCCTCTACCAGTTTCAAAAGCATCAATAATCCCCTTGATACCATAAATAGTACCACCCGTTGGAAAATCAGGAGCCTTGATATACTGCATTAATTCCTGAATAGTAATATCTCTATTATCAATATAAGCCGTTATCCCATCTACTACTTCGGTAAGGTTATGTGGGGCCATATTCGTTGCCATACCCACCGCAATACCTGAGGTCCCATTCAATAATAAATTCGGAATCTTAGAAGGTAAAACTGTTGGTTCATTCAAAGAATCATCAAAATTAGGTTGAAATTCAACCGTATCCTTACCTAGATCACCCAACATTTCGTCAGCAATTCGCTTCAAACGTGCTTCCGTATAACGCATCGCTGCTGGGGAATCCCCATCAATCGAACCAAAGTTACCCTGCCCATCTACCAATGGATACCGTAATGACCAATCCTGGGCCATTCTTACCATCGTATCATAAACAGAGGCGTCGCCGTGCGGGTGATACTTACCTAAAACCTCCCCTACTATACGGGCAGATTTTTTATAGGATTTATTATAGGCAACACCCAGTTCATCCATTCCGAATAAAACCCTTCTGTGCACGGGCTTTAAACCATCTCTTACATCTGGTAAAGCTCTTGAAACGATGACAGACATTGAATAATCAATGTAAGCCCCTCGCATTTCATCCTCAATATTGATTGGGATAATATTTGAATCTAAAGACATATTTTAATCTTATATTTGAATAGTAATGGCCCTGTTTTTTTTAATTTATTCTTATAATTTTAGAGGCCTAAATTTCATAAACAAAAATGCAAAAAAAATGAAAATTTTCAAAGTAAAATCGGGCAAAAATTACCTGATTTTGAGAGTTTTTTATCGATCTTGAGAAGATTCCCTTACAATCAATTCGGTTTGTAATATTTCCACCCTTTTGGTGTATAAATTATCTTTGTTTTCAATTTGTTCAATAACCAAATCAATGGTTGCTTTTCCTATTTTCCTGAGAGGTTGCGAGACCGAGGTAATGGTTGGTGAAAAGGCCTCACATATAGGTTCATTATTAAAACTAACTAATTTAATATCTTCTGGAATTCTTAAGCCTAACTCCTTGATTTTTGTTGCAGCAGCAATGGCAAGACGATCTGAAACCACCACCAAGCCATCCGGCTTTTCCCCTCCAGAAAATAATTCTTCTGTCAATTTTTTAGCCGAATCTTCATCGTAATCTGAATAAACAATCCACTCTTCTTTTAGGGCTAAGCCTGCTTCTTGTAAGGCCAATCGATACCCTTCAATCCGCTGATTAGAAACATTGACATTACGTGGACCTGCCAAAAAAGCAATTTTTTTCGATTTATTCTCAATTAAATGATTGGTAGCCTCTTTGCTTGCTAATATATTATCCACTAATACTTTAGAAGTTAATATCTCTTCTGTATCCCTATCAAAAAATACCATGGGAATTCCTTTTCTTTGAAGTTTTAGTAAATGATCAAAATTTTCTGTTTCTCTAGATAAGGAAATAATAATTCCCTCAACCTGTGTTCGAATTAAATTTTGAATATTTCTTATTTCCTTCTCATAGGATTCAGAAGTTTGAGTAATAAACAAGGAATAGCCAGCATCCGTAGCTGCTTCCTCAATATATTTCATGACTGTTGAAAAGAAATAATATCCTAAATCAGGAACAACGAGCCCAATGGTTTTGGTTTTGGCTTTTACCAAAGAGGTCGCTAGATTATTTGGCTGATAATCCAGTTCATCCGCCAAGTCCAATACAGATTTTTTGGTATCCGGATGAATATCAGGCATATCTCTCATAGCACGCGATACCGTAGCTACTGAAATATTTAAAATTCTAGCTAAGTCTTTAATCGTTACCTGATTACTCATGATTTAATTTTACTACTCCCTTAAAAATACAAAATTAAATTATATTTTGCTATAGTATTTGGAAACTTTTGAATCAACTACCATTCCCTTTAGGGCTAAATTGGGTTTGCGAATTTCCAATTCTACCGTTGCTATGTTAGACTGAACGTGAAGAATTTTTTGTAATATTTCTTCTAAAACAGTCTCCAATAATGGTCGGCTTTCCTGCATTTCTAATTGGATAATCTCCGCCAATTTCACATAATCCAAACTCTCATTTATATCGTTTTGGGTGGGATTATTGCTCAATTTTACCCTGACAGACACATAAAAATACTGGCCAATTATTCTTTCTTCTGGATAATACCCATGATAAGCAAAAATTCTTAAATTCTCTAAAGAAATGGTTGTTTCGGTCATTTTAAGAGAGGTCTGCAATATTGGTGGAGTCTAACCCTTTTTTATTAAATTCCTCCAATACTTTTTTAACGGTTGGTAAACCATCGTCTTTTAAGTCCAAATTTGAAATGGCAGATACTTTGGGTGGCCTTCCCCTTTTGGGGCTAGAGGAGGAATTGGAAGATCTTGCTGATGAGGTATTTTCAGGTTTAGTTTCTTTTATTTGGGTTTTTTCTTTGGATTTTACCTTATGTTTCTTTTGAGTTGAGCTCATTAATTGAGCGATCTCCTCGGAAATTTGTTTTTTAGCTATTTTAAAACCCTTCAACTCTCTTTGTAATTCTAAAAATTCTTGTTCATACTGAAGTTTCTTTACTTTAAGTGCATTCTCCTGAATCAATTTCTGTTTTTTCACTTCTTTTTGAGCCGTTTTCAGAATCTTGTCGGATTGTTCTAAAGCCTCTTTTTCCAATTTAACTAATTCCCTTTTCTGAACATCTAACCATTCTTTTTGGTGTTTGTCGGCCAGTTCAATGGCCTTCAGCATGGAATTTTCTAAATGCTTGTATTTTTCTAATTCAAGACTTAATTCTTGGTTTCGCTTTTCAAAGGTTTCAATTCGAGAAGCCAAATCTCGTAAATTGGAATTCATTTCTTGAATAAATTCCAAAACCTCTTCAATATCATATCCTCGAAATGATTTTGAAAAATTGGGCTTTAATTCAGCATATTCTTTGCTCATGGCTTGAATTTACATATTTTTTATTCAATTTTCCAAATTGAGATCATTTTATCATCGGAAATTGAGAATAATTGATTATTCAGATCTGACCATAATAATTTATTTACCGAATTCCTATGTCCTCCCTGTCTGGACGCATCAATCACCTTCAATAAATTTAATTCTGGATCCCAAATTTTTATTGTTTTATCCATACTTCCCGTAGCAAATAGTGTTTTAGAAGAATTAAAACTGAGGCTATGAATAGGATAAATATGACCAACTACTGATTTTACTAATTCGAATTCTAGTGCTTGATTGAACTGAAATTTCTGAATCTTTGCATCTTTTCCAACGGTGTAAATAATATCATCCAAAAAAGTAAAGTCGAATAAGGTCGAATTATGCAAGTTTTGTTTTTTTAATAATTTTCCTTCCTGAGATAAAATACTTAATTCCCCCAGACTATTCCCTAAAAAAATCTTGTCTTGATACTGGAGGATTTTACGAATGCGATGATGATCTAATTTTATTTTTTTAAGGATTGTATTTTGGCTTAGAGAAAAGACTGAAACGAGTCCATCTTGATGAACAAACCAGAGGTCCTCTCCTATTTTAATAAAATCATAAATCCATAAATTAGTAAAATCCACTAAAAATTCAGACGAAAAATCATTTAAATTTATTTTCAAAATACCTTTTAAATTTTGGGCTAGGTATAAAGAATCCTTTTCTTCGTCGAGATACATAGAATAAATGGAATACGCCGTTTGGGCAATAACTTTCCCCATATCAGGCTTTAAAAGATTCCATTCTACCACAAAACCATCAGATCCAGCGGTATAGAGGGTTTTTTTAGCTTTATTTAAAGCCATGGAATAAAGGGGCCCTTTATGGCCTGCAAAGGTATCAATTCTATTTACTTGAATATTTCTCAATTTAAAATGTAAATTTACCTTCAAAACTAATAATTATGCCCGAAGTTTTAGCCAAATATTCCATAAAATCCTTTTCTGCCCTGGCAATTTTGGTGAGCATTGAAGAAAACTCTTTCATAAGCTCCTCAAAATCCTTAGTAAGTTGGGGTGCTAGATGGGCATTAAAGGAATTAATGATTGATTTAGGAATTGATGCTGAACGATTGATTTTTGGAGAAAATACGGGGCCTCAGGATAGTTTAAGGGAATATTCTTTTTCTATTTCGCATAGTTTCCCTTTCTGTGCGGCGATCATTTCCAAAAAGCCGGTTGGCATCGATTTGGAAAAACAGGGTAGAAATGTCGAAAAAATTCTATCCAAATTTTTAAAAGAAGAAGAATTAAATTTAATTAAAGATGGATCGATAGATGGATTAGAGGCCTTTTGTATGAAAGAGGCTGCTTTGAAAACGGCCAAAGGAAAGATCAAAACATTGAAGGAGCCCATTTTTCTTTATTCAAAAGAAAGAGGTGGAATTCAATTAGATGGAAAATTTCAAGGAATCCTATTTGAAAAAATCAAGAATGAAAAATGTTTAATGATTGCCAGTTGTTGGGAGACTACTCATTAAACTCATAGGCTAAACCTCCACCTCTCAGGATTTCAAGATAGATTTTTTATTAAATTTTTATTCTCCTAAAATATTTAACAAACTATTTAATTCAATAATTTTTTCTTGATCTAAACTTTTCTCATTAGCAACAATTAAATTACGAACTACCCGACGAATAATTTCGATATTGGTACAGGGTTTATAATAAATATCATTGGGTTCCAGGTTCAATTGAGCCAAATAATTATCTATATCCACTTTATTAAAAATCAGACCACGGTTAAACACATTGATATAAAACTGAATTTGTTTTGATTCATAGGTTAATACAAAGAGGTTAGGTAAATTAACTCCATAAACAGGAAGACCAAGACGTTGTGCAACGATCATATAAATCATACAAAGGGAAATGGGATTTCCTTTTCTAGATTCGATAACCTGGTTAATAAAGGAATTATTTTCAGAGTGGAAATTTTTGGTATTGGCCCCAAATTTCAATTCTTCAAAGAAAACTCCATTGATCGTTTTTATTTGATCCATGGGATGGATATTATCTCTAAATCTGGCCCAAATATCAAAATAAATTTGATCCATATCCATTTTCAAATCCGAAAAAGAATATTCGGGGTAACGGTAAGTAGAGATTATCCAGGCTCCTTCCAAAAGATCCATTCCTCCACCTTGCACCCAATTCATTAATTTATTCTTGGTAGTTTCAAATTGAAGGGCATGAATGACAAGTTCCAAGCGACTTTGAATAATAGGGTCAAGAGAGGCATTTTCCCATTCCGATTCTAAAAATGGGATGACTTGCGGGCCTAAGGAAATGATTTCATTTTCAATATGGGAAACGATTTCCTGATCGGAATCATCTAATAGGCGTACCATGGCTTTTAATTTGGCAGTTTCCATAATTGAAATTTGAATAGTTAAATTTAATAAAGAATCCGTAAATTTACATTCAATTTAAAAACTAAAATGAAAATATTATTGACAGGTGGAGCCGGTTATAATCGATCTCATACCTATTTAGAATTGGTTAAAGCAGGATTTGAGCCAATCATTTTAGATGATTTATCCAATTCGGACAAAAGTGTTTTAGTAAAACTGAAGGAATTAAGCGGAAAAGATCCAATATTTTTTGAGGGTAATTTTGGGGATATACGTTTATTAAAATCGATTCATGAAAACCACCGAATTGAGGGTATAATTCATTTTGCAGCTTTCAAAGCTGTAGGAGAATCGGTAGAAAATCCCCTAAAATATTATGCCAATAATATTGGAAATTTAGTCATTTTATTAAATTTCCTCTTAGAAAACGAAATTAGCAATTTTGTTTTTTCTTCTTCTTGTACGGTATATGGCGAACCTGATTTATTACCCATATCAGAAGATGCACCTGTAAAACCAGCCAATTCTCCATATGGAAATACAAAACAAATTGGGGAGGAAATTATCTCACAGGTTTGTTCGGCTTCAAATCAATTAAAAGCCATTTCACTTCGTTATTTCAATCCGATAGGGGCTCATGATTCGGCTGAAATTGGGGAATTACCAAAAGGAATTCCAGCCAATCTTGTTCCGTTTTTAACCCAATCTGTGGCTGGTATCAGAGGAAAATTAAAGGTATATGGAAATGATTATCCGACGGAAGATGGCACGGCCATCCGAGATTATATTCATGTGATTGATTTGGCAAATGCGCATGTTCACGCATTAAAATTTTTAATTAATCAAACAAGTGATTATTTTTATGATTACTTTAATATCGGTACTGGAAGAGGTTCGAGTGTTTTAGAAGTTATTCAAGCTTTTGAAAAAGGGACTGGCATAAAGGTGGAATATGAACTGGTAGAAAGAAGAGAAGGCGATATTGTTGCCATTTATGCTAAGACTGAAAAATCAGAAAATATTCTTAAATGGAAAGCTAAATTGAGTTTAGAAAAAGCACTAATTGATGCCTGGAATTGGGAAAAAAAATTAAGAAATTTATAAAATGAAAAAAATATTAATTACCGGAGGGGCCGGATTTATTGGTTCTCATGTTGTTCGTTTATTTGTGAACAAATACCCAGAATATGCCATCTATAATTTGGATGCCCTTACCTATGCCGGTAATTTAGAAAATATAAAAGATATTGAAAATAAACCCAATTATCATTTTCTAAAGGGTGATATTACAGATTCTATTTTCTTGGAGGAAATATTTTCGAATCATGGCTTTGATGGAGTCATCCATTTAGCAGCAGAATCCCATGTTGATCGCTCCATTACAGATCCTTTAGCCTTTGTTCGAACCAATGTTCTTGGTACAGTCAATTTATTGCAGACGGCGAAGAAATATTGGGAAGGTAATTTTGAAGGTAAACGTTTTTACCATGTTTCAACTGATGAGGTTTATGGGGAATTGCATGATCCGAAAGAGTTTTTCACAGAAACCACTTCCTATGACCCTCGATCTCCCTATTCGGCTTCCAAGGCAAGTTCAGACCATTTTGTAAGGGCCTATCATGAAACCTATCATTTACCGGTGGTTGTTTCAAATTGTTCGAATAATTATGGTCCGAATCATTTTCCAGAAAAACTTATCCCCTTAATGATTAATAATATTCTTCATAAAAAACCTTTACCGGTTTATGGGAAAGGGGAAAATATTCGAGATTGGTTATATGTCATTGACCATGCCAGAGCTATTGATAGCGTATTCCATGAAGGAAAAGACGGGGAAACTTATAATATTGGTGGATTTAATGAATGGAAAAACTTGGATTTAGTACATTTATTATGCGATATTATGGATGAAAAATTGGGAAGAAAACAAGGAGAATCAAGGGAATTGATTCGTTTTGTTGAGGATAGAAAAGGCCATGATTTACGCTATGCCATAGATTCCTCTAAAATCATGCATGAATTAGGTTGGAAACCATCCCTTCAATTTGAAGAAGGATTAGGGAAAACTGTTGATTGGTATTTGGAAAACGAAGGTTGGTTGAAGAATGTGACTTCTGGAGATTACCAATCCTATTATCAAGAACATTATAAATAATACAGTCAAATGAAAGGGATTATATTAGCAGGTGGATCAGGAACGCGATTGCATCCATTAACTTTAGCGGTATCAAAGCAATTAATGCCGGTTTACGATAAACCCATGATCTATTATCCTTTATCTATCTTAATGTTATCGGGTATTCGAGAGATTCTCATAATTTCGACTCCGTATGATTTACCTAATTTTGAAAAACTTTTAGGCACAGGAGAAAGCTTAGGTTGCAAATTTGAATATGCGGTTCAAGAGGAACCCAATGGCTTAGCACAGGCTTTTATAATTGGAGAAAAGTTCATTGGAAAAGAAAAAGTAGCGCTTATTTTGGGGGACAATATCTTTTATGGGTCAGGGTTGAGTAAATTATTACAAGCCAATAATGATCCGGATGGAGGGGTTGTTTTTGCCTACAATGTACATGATCCTGAAAGATATGGGGTCGTTGAATTTGATGAAAATCAAAAAGTCTTATCCATTGAAGAAAAACCTCAGCAACCAAAATCGAATTATGCGGTACCTGGTCTTTATTTTTATGATAATGAGGTGGTTGAAATAGCAAAAAACATTCAACCTTCTGCTCGAGGTGAATATGAAATTACCGATATCAATAAAGAATATTTAAAACGGGGTAAATTATCTGTTGGAATATTAAACAGAGGTACAGCTTGGCTAGATACGGGTACTTTTGCCTCTTTGATGCAGGCAGGGCAATTTGTTCAAGTAATTGAAGAAAGACAAAATTTAAAAATTGGTTGTATTGAGGAAGTGGCTTATCGGATGGGATATATCAATAAAAATCAATTAATTGAACTTGCCAAACCCCTGATAAAATCCGGGTATGGAGAATATTTGAATAGAATTTAAAAAATAAGTCCAGCGAGGATAGCGAGGACAAAAAGAATGATGGCGGGTAATTGGGTGAATTGGGCAAAAAGGAAACTTAAAAAAACTACAAAAACGGCCTTATAATCTGACTGGATAACCATTGGTTCCATAAATATGAGAATAGCCACAAAGGTTAGTCCGACCGAAGCAGCTTGAATTCCCGCTAAAGAGGCACGAATAATTCTAAATTGTTTTAATTGTCCCCATATTCGGTATAAAAAGAAAATCAAAAAAGTTCCAGGCAAGAAAACGCCGGCAGCACCGATTAGTGCTCCCATGATCTCTCCA
>CAZXZK010000035.1:12293-15460 GCA_964645295.1 uncultured Cytophagales bacterium
CTCTCCACCTGTGCCATAATCTTTCATCAGGAGAACCCCCAAAAAAGAAGTAAAGGAAAAAACGGGACCGGGAAGGGTTCGAGATAAAGCCATTCCTGCCAAAAAATCCTCTGAAGAAATAAGGTGTTTAAATTCAACAAATTCAGTATATAAAACGGGAGCTAGGACTTGTCCACCCCCGAAAACTAAGGCTCCATTTCGATAGAAGTTTTCAAATAATTTAATGGGAAAATAATCGGTAAATCTTCCTAAAAGAGCCACAAAAACGAGGGTTCCCCAAAACAAGTGGAAATTAGACCACGGAATAATTAATTTATGTTTATTTTGTTTAGGGAATTTATCATAATTGAAGGTTGAGAATAGGCCACCCAAGAAAATGGCAATAGGGAAAACATAGGGGCTTTGAAAATAATAGGCAAATCCTATCGTGAATAAAAAGATGACTACATAAAGCCATCCTTTCACAACCATTTTAAAATACATCCAACCGGTTTGGACTAATAAACCAATACCAACGGGTAAAATATAGGTAAGAACCTCTCTATTTTTTAAATACGTTAACCCATAGGCAGACAGCGCCATGATAATGACAGCTGGCATGATCCAGGTAATTAAGGTCAAATAGGCTAAATTTGGGCCCCCTAACCGATAACCGATAGAAATAAGTACTTGGGTGGAGGTAGGTCCAGGCAAGACCGAACAAAGGGCTTGAATCTCTAAAATATCTTCCCGACTGAGGTATTGTTTTTCATCTGCTAATTTCCGATGGTACAAGGCATAATGGACTTGGGGCCCACCGAAACTAGTAAAAGCCAGAATCAAAACATCTTTTAAAAATTCAAAACTCCTTCCTTTCATTAATTTTTCAGGCCCAATTCCTTCAGACGTTCATCCAAGAATTCTCCGGCTGTCATATCTGAATAAATTTTCGGGTATTTTGTATTAATACAAGATTGAAGGCATGTTAAATCCATTTCAGAGCGTGGATGCATAAAGAAAGGAATCGAATACCGAGAGGTTTTCATTTTTTCCAAAGGTGGGTTTACTACACGATGTATGGTAGATTTTAATTTATGATTGGTTAATCGGTCTAACATATCTCCAACATTTACGACCAATTGATTGGGTAAGGCAGTAATTGGAATCCATTCACCGTCTCTTCTCAATACTTCTAATCCTTCTGCTGAGGCGCCCATTAAAAGGGTAATCAGGTTGATATCCCCATGTGCTGCGGCGCGGACGGAGCCTGGTTCTAATTTCTCAGGTTCCAAGATTGGGAAATAGTGAATGGCTCTTAAAATTGAATTACCATTGATCACCTTATCTTCAAAATAATCTTCTTGTAAGTCCAAATAGAGGGCAATAGCACGAAGCATATCCTTCCCAGTTTGTTCTAATGTTTGATAGGTTTGAATAGCCAATTCACCGAAGGAGGGTATTTCTGTTGGAAAAACATTTTCGGGATATTCCTTCCAAACTGTATCTCCATCTTCTTTTTTAGGTTGTCCGATATGATAAAATTCCTTAAGATCAGGTACGGAATGCCCTTTGGCAGTTTCACGTCTTTTAGCCACATAACCCCGTTGTCCGTGGATACCAGGCACTTCATAATTCAATTTTTCTTCTTCTGAAAGTGAGAAAAATTGTTTAATGGCTTGATAGAGCTCAGCACTCATTTCATCGGAAAGCCCATGGCCAGAAATAGCTACAAAACCAATATCATTAAAAGCGGTTCCTAAATCTTGAACAAATTGTGCTTTTTGATTGGTAGACCCCTCAGTGAAATCTTTCAGGTTAAGGGAAGGGATTTTTTGATTCATTTTGAAAAGTAATAATTTAAACCAAGGTATTTATATAATTCCAATTTACTAAATTCCAAAAAGCTTTTATATAATCAGCTCTTTTATTTTGGTAGTGAAGGTAATAGGCATGTTCCCAAACGTCAATTCCAAGGATTGGAATACCTTTTAATTCTGCAATATCCATTAATGGATTGTCTTGATTGGGTGTTGAGCAAATTTTCAGGGAACCATCTGCTGTTTTCACTAACCAAGCCCAACCAGAACCGAAGCGGGACCCGGCAGCCTTATTGAATTGTTCTTGCATGGCTTCCATAGAACCAAAATCCCTTTGGATCATGGAGGCTAATTTTGCGGACGGTTTTGCCGAATTTTCAGGACCAATTACTTTCCAAAAGAAGGAATGATTCCAATGTCCTCCCCCATTATTTCTTACAGCAGTTGAATAATTAGAAACAGCGGATAAAATTTCCTCTAGGGATTGTTTTTCAAGGGCAGTACCATTTACTGCATTATTTAAATTATTTACATAGCCATTATGGTGTCTATCATGGTGAATTTCCATGGTCATGGCATCAATATGGGGTTCTAAAGCGGAAAAAGGATAATCCAAAGGAGGCAAACTAAATGGGCCAGCTATTGAATTGGTGGATTTAGAATTTAGTTTAGCTGCGAATTTTTGGGGTAATAAATAACTTAAACCTAGAAGGCCAAAAGTGGATTTTAAAAAAGTTGATCGGTTCATAATTATCAATTTACTGTTAGGAAAATTTATAAAAAAAATGTTGGGGAGAGGCACGCCCCTTACCCCCTGAAATTTACAAAAAATTGACCGTGAAATCTAAAATTTTTAAAAATTATCAAGAAAATGATGGAAATTATTCGTAAATCGTTCTTTTAAGAATGGATCTTCCTAGCGTGATTTCATCGGCATATTCCAAATCTCCTCCGATTGGAATCCCTCTGGCAATGGTAGAAATTATTAGGTTTTCGTCCTTTAATTTTTTAGAAAGATAATAAGCTGTGGTATCCCCTTCCATGGTAGTTGAAAGCGCAAAAACAATTTCCTTTACCTCTTTGGTTTTTATCCGGTCTAATAGGTGAGAGATTGTTAAATCATCTGGAGAAATCCCATTTACTGGAGAAATAATACCTCCTAATATATGGTAAACTCCTTGAAATTGACCTGTATTTTCTATGGCCATCACATCTCGAACATCTTCCACCACACAAATCAAAGTCTGATCTCTTTTTGCAGATGCACAAATTCCACAGATATCTTCATCGGCAATCATATGACAATTTTTACAAAATTTGGTTTGCAATCGAAGTCGTTTGATAGATTCAGCCAATTGTTCAGATTGAGAT
>CAZXZK010000035.1:15470-15986 GCA_964645295.1 uncultured Cytophagales bacterium
ACCAAACGAAGCGCGGTTCTTTTGCCAATGCCAGGTAATTTACTAATTTCCTCTACGGCTTGTTCAATTAATTTCGAAGGATATTCTTGATTCATAAAATATTTATTGAATTTCAGCCGAGATTCCTCTCCGACAAATTTCATTTCTGAAAGGAACTAAGGTATCAAAATCACCTTTTTTGACCGGACATTTTCCCCTGAAATGGATAATTAAGGTACATTGTTCGGCTTGATTGGGACTATGACCACAAACTTCAATTAAGGTTTGTATGACATATTCAAAGGTATTGACCTCATCATTAAAAACAATTAAATTGAAGGAATCTGTTGTTTTTTCTTCCTCCAAAACATCCACATCTTCAATATATTCCCTTTGGGGTTGATTTTCTTTCATGATTATTCAACAAACTTTCAATCTATTTGATTTCACAAATTTAAAATTTTTGTTTATTTTTCGCCGAAATTAACCAAAAATTATGTCGGTCACCCTAATTTTAGGCATTATTGTCGTCTATTT
>CAZXZK010000035.1:15996-20184 GCA_964645295.1 uncultured Cytophagales bacterium
ACTACCAAATAAATATTAAAATACACCCAACTCTTATTTACAATTTCTTATTTTACCTCGAAAAATACTGATACGACGGCTTTTTTTACTGCAAATAAGCGTTCCCCCTGGTGGCTCGTAGCCTTTGGGATGATTGGCACAACCATTTCTGGAATCACTTTTATTTCCGTACCTGGTGCTGTTGGCAATGCCAACTTTTCCTATTATATGTTTATTTTAGGAAATGGTATTGGTTTTTTTATCATTGGTGTGGTTCTCATGCCACTTTATTATCGACTAAACCTCATTTCCATTTATTCTTACCTAAATAGTCGGTTTGGGTTTTGGACTTATAAAACAGGTTCTGGTTTTTTTATTTTATCCAGAACCATTGGGTCTGCTGCCCGCTTGTATTTGGCCGTCAATGTTTTACATTTAGCCATATTCCAACATTTAGGCGTTCCATTTATTGTGAGTGTTTTAATTTCCATTTTTTTAATCTGGATTTATACGAATAAAGGAGGTATCAAAACCATTATTGTTACAGATACCTTACAAACCTTCTTTTTATTGGCAGCCTTGGTGACAACCCTATTGATGATTGCCAATAAATTGGATATGAGCCTTTTGGATTTAGCCACTACAATAAAAGAAAGTAAGTATTCACGCTTAATTGATCCGGAAATAACCTCTACCCATTTCTGGGCAAAAGATTTTTTCTCTGGCATTTTCATTGCTGTTGGAATGGTGGGTTTAGACCAAGATTTAATGCAAAAGAATTTAACCTGTAAAAATATTGGTGAAGCTCAGAAAAACATGTTTTGGTTCTATATTGTATTTCTGATCATTAATCTGCTTTTCTTGTCTTTAGGGGCTGCTTTATATATTTATGGAGACAGTATCGGATATGATTTTCCTGCCAAATCGGATAATTTATTCCCTAATCTAGCCCTTGGTGGAGATTTTGGCATAATAGCAGGTGTTAGCTTTTTATTGGGTATCATAGCTGCCACTTATGCTAGCTCAGATTCCGCCTTGACTGCCCTTACGACTTCTTTTTGTATCGATTTCTTAAGCATTGAAAAATTTAAAGAATCTAAACGGAATACCATGAAAAAATGGGTTCATATTGGTTTTTGTGTCGTTTTCTTTTTTACTATTTTAATATTTCATCAATTTAATGGACAAGAATTAGTTGGGGCTGTTTTTACTTTAGCTGCGTATACTTATGGACCCTTATTGGGGCTTTATGTATACGGATTATATACAAAATGGGAAGTAAAAGATGCTCTAGTACCCATTATTGCAATTGCCTCGCCAGCAATCACCTACCTAATTGATTCCCAATTGGTTAATTATATTGGATCTCTCGGATTTGCTAATTTAATAGTCAATGCATCCATTTGTTTCTTATTATTACGAATAACTAAGGACCTAAAATTTTCTTAAATCGATTATTTTTACCTAACTTAATACTGTTATCCATTACCATATATGGCAGAAGTAAAAACACATTCTCTATTATCTGACTTTGATATTGCCCTCTTTCTAAATGGTAAACATATTAAATTATATGAGAAGCTAGGGGCTTTCGAATTGAATTTAAATGGTGAAATAGGCGTATTTTTTGCAGTTTGGGCTCCAAATGCCAAAAATGTTAATGTAGTTGGAAATTTTAATTACTGGAATAAGCATGAACATGGTTTATTTAAACGATGGGATGATTCTGGTATATGGGAAGGTTTTATTCCAGGCATAAGATGCGGAGAATCATATAAATATTCCATTGAGACGCAAGATGGCGAATTTTTAGAAAAAATGGATCCATTTGGGCTATTTTGCGAGATCCCACCTAAAACAGCTTCCATTGTTTGGAATACCTGGAAAGAATGGAAAGATGAAGATTGGATGAAAAATCGTCATCAAAAAAATAGTCATGATGCACCTATGTCAATTTATGAGGTACATCTTGGATCTTGGATGAAAACACTGGAAAACGACTATCTTTCCTATGATGATTTTGCCGAAAAACTAGTGCCTTATGTAAAAGAAATGGGGTTTACCCATGTTGAATTCATGCCTGTTATGGAACACCCCTATGCACCTTCTTGGGGATACCAATTGACTGGTTATTTTGCTCCATCCTCTCGATTTGGTGACCCGCAAGGTTTTATGCATTTAGTGGAAAGATTTCATCAAGAAGGAATTGGTGTAATCTTGGATTGGGTACCCTCTCATTTCCCAGGCGATGATCATGGTTTAAGAAAATTTGATGGAGGTTGCTTATTTGAACATCCAGATCCCAAAAAAGGATTCCACCCAGATTGGCAATCCTATATTTTTGATTATGGCAAAAAAGAAGTTCGATCATTTTTATTATCCAATGCTTCCTTTTGGTGCGATCGATACCATGTTGATGGCTTGAGAGTTGATGCGGTTGCCTCTATGTTATATTTAGACTATTCTAGAAATGACGGTGAATGGGAGCCAAATCAATACGGTGGTAATCATAATTTAGATGCTATTTCCTTCCTTCAAGACCTTAATGTCCATATTTATGGAGAATTTCCTGATATTCAAATCATAGCCGAAGAATCTACCTCTTTTCCTGGCGTTACTAGACCGGTATATCAAGGTGGTTTGGGTTTTGGACAAAAATGGATGATGGGTTGGATGAATGATACTTTAAAGTTTTTTGAAAAAGATCCAGTTCATAGACATTTCCATTTAAATGATTTGACCTTCTCCTTGATTTATGCTTTTACCGAAAATTTCTGTTTACCTTTATCGCATGATGAAGTAGTATATGGAAAACAATCATTATTAAATAAAATGCCAGGAGATGAATGGCAAAAATTTGCCAATCTTCGTTTATTATTAAGTGAACAAATCCTTCATCCTGGAACCTCCCTCCTATTTCAAGGAGGAGAATTTGGCCAAAAAGAAGAATGGAATCATAGCCAAAGTCTGGATTGGCATTTATTAGAATTTGAACCTCATAAGGGAATAAAAAACTTGGTAAAAGATTTAAATCATTTATATCAAGTAAGACCTTCTCTATATTCTCATCAGTTTGACTCCCATGGCTTTGAATGGTTGGAATCCAATGACCACAATAATTCCGTTATCTCCTTCTTAAGAAAAGGAAATAGTCCGAAACAACAATTAATTTGTATTTTCAATTTAACGCCGGCACCAAGAAATGATTATCGAATAGGGGTACCACTTCCAGGAGTTTGGAAGGTAGTCTTCAATTCAGATGATTCGAAATATTGGGGATCAGATTACCCAGTTCAAAAAGCCTGTATGACCGAGGAATTAAGTTTTCATGGCAAAGCATTTTCCATTTCAATTAATTTGCCCCCACTGGGTGTTTTAGTACTTGGCTCATAAAAACAATAAAGACTCAGAAAAATCCCGAGCCTTTATTCAATCCGCCTAAGTAGTATTATTAATTATAAAATTTTAATTTTTTTCTTTGAATTATACACAAATTTAACAGAATATTTCAAATTGAAAAATTTTAAATAGAAAAAATTCAATTTTTATTGAAAATATTTTTTCCTATTATTCCACCCTTCTTAAAACCGATTAATGAATCTAAAATTATAAAATGATTGAAATTCATTCAAGCCTAAATTATTGAAATAGGTATTCGGTTTAGAATAAGTGACATTAAAAATAGTATGTATATTGGATGATAATTTAAGGGAATAATTGATAAACAAGGCATCCGTTAAATTATTAGAAGAATGTTTCACATAATTATCCTTGGTGGTTTGATTTATTTTCATTGCTGGTGAATAAATAGCATCTTTTAAATGTAATATTTGCAAATGATGATAGGTGAAATTGAGCTGTTGCCTATTGCTAATATTTACTATAAAACCAATTCCATTGGAAAAAATATTGGCAATATTAAAAGGTAAGGATTGTCCGAAAAAAGGTCTTGAATAGAGGGTATTAAAGGTATTTATTCGATTATCCTTGGGGTTTCGATCGCCCGATGCCAAATGGAATTCATAATGAAATTTCCATTTAGTATTCCATTCAAAATTAAAATCGGCCAAGACCATTCCGGCAGTAACTGGCATGGCGCCAAGTTTGCCTAATTGATAGACCGTTTCCAGTGAATAATCCAATCGATTTTTCATTCCTTTTATATGAAAATCCAAACTGACTCTTTTATCATTCCCTCCTCCATTTAAT
>CAZXZK010000036.1:0-12776 GCA_964645295.1 uncultured Cytophagales bacterium
CTTTCCTATGCCTTTTCAAGAGAATTTGATTATAAATCTCATGGATTAACAGCAGGTATTAATTTTCAGTCGAAAGATAAAAACAGAGAATTGAATTTAAGAGGTTCCGCCTTTATTGATACCTATATGGCCATTCTTCCTGCTGAATTAAGACCAATTACCTACCCATCAGGAGCCGAAACAGATCGGGTTGGAATTTCTTTTAAAGGAAGAAATACCTTTGCTTTTGCAAGTTCACTTTCACAAGTGATAACCGATCGTCTACAAGTATTAGTGATGGTGGAGCCGGCTTATCAACAAGGCTTTTTGTCAACCCCTTTCCATAGAGTCTATTTTTCCAATGGCGATGTCACTACTGAAAAACTGCCCGGAGAAAGATTAAAAATCCCAATCGGATTCAGAGGGTCTTATTTTTTAGGAGATCGAATAGTTTTGAGAGGTTTTTATCGGTTTTATTGGGACGATTGGGGAATGATAGCACATACCGGAAGTTTAGAGGTTCCTTATAAATTCACCCCATTCCTTTCGGTTAGTCCTTTTGCCCGTTATAATATCCAGGGGAAAATAAGGTATTTTAGACCTTATGGTTATCATGATATTCGTTCAGAATTTTATACCTCTGATTATGATTTATCTACATTTAGCTCTTGGTTTGTCGGGTCCGGGCTAAGGATGTCCCCTCCAGGAGGTATTTTTGGAAATCAACATATCAATTCCATGGAATTGCGTTACGGATATTATACGCGTTCAAATGGTATGCAGGCTCATAGTGTGACGGTGGCCTTTAAATTTAAGTAATTTGAATTGAGTAATTTTCTAATTAGCTTGACTTTTTAATTCAATGAACCTATTTAGAAAATTACTCCTTTTTTTTTCCATTATTTTTTGGAATCAGTTTTCTACGTTTTCACAAAAAAATATTGTGAAAGCCAATGATGCCAACGCCCCTTTGCATGCTCTCCAACCGGATTACCCGATTGATTATTCCGTGCCTAAACCGAATCAGGTGAAAGCACAAGTGGATAAGGTTTGGGCTTATTTGGAAAAATCGACACCCCAATCACTGGTAAATGAAAAAGGAGAAAGTTGGAACCCCCAAATGCCTTATACTGCTCAATTAAAATTTGCTGAAGGAGATTTTCGCCCAATTTCCTATGAGTATGGAGTAACCTACTCTGGCATGTTGGAATGGTTTAGAATTACCCAAGAATCAAAATATTATTCTTTTGTTGAAAATCGTTTGAATTTTATTGCCGAAGCACTTCCTTCAGCTATAGAATTTGACAATGGAAATAACCACCATATTCTGAGAGGATTGGTAAGACCAAAAGCCCTTGATGATATTGGAGCCATGGCCATGGCTATCATTAAAGCAAAGAATTATGGTTATACTAAAAAAATTGATGCAGTCATTCATAGAGCAGAAAAACTCATTCTCCATGAGGAACATCGACTGCCAGATAATACCCTGGTAAGAATTCGTCCACTCAATAATACGCTTTGGTTAGATGATTTGTACATGGCATTGCCAGCCTTGGTTCAAATGGGGAACCTCACAGGAGAAACTCGTTTTTACGATGAAGTAAATTTTCAGTTTAATGCCTATTTCAAAAGAATGTTCAACCAGGATTTAGGAATTTATATGCATGGTTATTTAGAAGGGGCAGAGAGACATCCTGAATTTCATTGGGGTAGGGCGAATGGTTGGGCATTATTGACTGCCTGTGAGATTTTAGAATACCTGCCAGAAAATTCTCCTCATAGACAAAATATCTTAGAGAAAATGAAAATGCATTTAAATGGTCTTTTGAACCTTCAATCTGGATCCGGATTTTGGCATCAATTATTAGATAAGCAAGATTCTTATTTAGAAACTTCTGCAACAGCCATTTATACCTACGTTATAGCAAAAGGGATCAATCAAGGTTGGTTGGACCCGAAAATTTATGGGCCACCAGCTCTTTTGGGTTGGCAAGCCGTTCAATCGAAAGTTAATGAAATAGGACAAGTTGAAGGTACCTGTGTAGGTACTGGTCTAGCATGGGATCCTGCTTTTTATTATCATAGACCCATTTCACCTTATGCAGCACATGCTTACGGACCATTTTTATTAGCAAGCTCTGCCATTTATGAGATGTTGTCGGATATGGAATTTCATATCAATGATTCAGCCATACATATTAAAGAATAAGAGAAAAACACCAAATTATGTTTGATTTAAAAGGAAAATTAGCTTTAGTGACCGGGTGTAAAAGAGGAATAGGAATGGCCATGGCCGTCGCATTGGCAGAAGCAGGAGCAGATATTATTGGTGTTTCCGCTACTTTAGAATTGGAAGATTCTGAAGTAGAAAAAAAGGTGAAATACCTGGGTAGAAATTTTAAGGCCTATCAAGCAGATTTCTCTAAAAGAGAATCCCTGTACGAATTCATCAAAAAAGTATTAGTTTCATACCCTAAAATTGATATTTTAATCAATAATGCAGGTACAATCCTCCGAGATCCCGCTTCAGATCATTCAGATGAATTTTGGGATGAAGTCATGGAGGTTAATTTGAATTCTCAATTTATTCTTTCTAGAGAAATCGGGAGAAGAATGATTGAGGAAGGTTCCGGGAAAATAATTTTCACCGCTTCTTTATTGAGTTTTCAAGGAGGTATTACTGTCCCGGGTTATGCTGCTTCCAAAGGAGGAATCGCTCGTTTGACTCAAGCGCTAGCCAACGAATGGGCAGGAAAGGGTGTGAATGTAAATGCCATTGCCCCAGGTTATATTGCAACAGACAATACAGAAGCTCTGAGAAATGATAGAGCCAGACATGATGCCATATTAGGAAGAATACCCGCCGGAAGATGGGGAGAACCAGAGGATTTTAAAGGGCCAGTGGTTTTCCTTGCCTCCAAAGCTTCGGATTATGTCCATGGTGAAATCCTCACAGTGGATGGTGGATGGATGGGAAGATAAGAAAAAAGCGGCAGCCGCGATGTGAATTAATAACAAATAATAAATAATAAAAAATTATGAAAAAATTTATTTTTTCCTTCTCATTACCAACAATATTTTTTTTGTTGGTTTTTGTCTTTCAGTCTTATTCACAAAAGATCGATTATAAGGCTCAATATGCCTTGGCCGAAAAGCAATATGCCTTGATGTTAGAAAATCATCCAGATACCTCCATAACGATTCATTCAGCCAATGAAAATGGCTACGTGAATCGTCCATCCACCTGGTGGTGTAGTGGTTTTTTCCCAGGTGGATTATGGTATTTATTTGAGGAAACAGGGGATAATAAATGGAAAGAGGCGGCAGAATTATGGTCTAAAGCCGTTGAAAAAGAACAATATAATAAAGGAACACATGATTTGGGTTTTATGATGTATTGTCCGTTTGGAAACGGATTAAGACTCACAGGGGATTCCCACTATAAAGAAGTATTAATCCAGTCAGCTAAATCCTTATCTACTCGTTTTGATCCGAAAATTGGACTTATTAAATCCTGGAATTCGTTCAAAGGGGGCTATAAATACCCTGTGATTATTGATAATATGATGAATTTAGAATTATTGTTTTGGGCAAGTAAAGAAACAGGCGATAAATCATTTTATAATATAGCAGTTACACATGCTATGAACACCCTGAGAAATCATTACCGTCCGGATTTTTCTTCCTATCATGTAATTTGCTATGGTCCGAGCGGAGAAGTATTAGCCAGAAAACAACATCAAGGTTATCTTGATGAGTCCACCTGGACAAGGGGCCATGCCTGGGGGGTATATGGCTATGTCATGACAGCCAGAGAAACAGGAGATAAATTATTTTTGGATTTTGCTCAAAATATCGCGGATTATTATTTAAATCATCCCAATCTTCCATCAGATAAAATACCTTATTGGGATTTTAGTGCACCCAATATTCCTAATGAGGAAAGAGATGCAACCGCAGGTGCAATTATGTGCTCCGCATTATATGAATTAGCTGAATTAGTAGGAGGTTCAAAAGGGAAAGGATATCGTGCTTTGGCAGATAAGATGTTAGAATCTTTGTCGAGCCCAGCTTACCGAGCTCAATTGGGTGAAAATCATCATTTTTTAATCAAACACGGAGTAGGGGCAAAAGGATTAAATACAGAAGTGGATGTGCCCTTAATATATGGAGATTATTATTTCTTGGAGGCCCTCAAAAGAAGTAGAGGAAAATGAAGGGATAAGCTTTAAAGTTTATTTAAATTTTTGTAATTTTAAAGCTTTATTTAAATCCATCATTTCATGTCCCATAAAAAGATTGAATCTGCTTTAATTTCCGTTTTTTACAAAGATGGATTAGAACCGATCATTAAGAAATTACATTCAGACGGTGTAACTCTTTATTCAACAGGAGGTACTCAAAAATTTATTGAAGAATTAGGAATACCTGTAAATCCAGTAGAAGGTTTAACAGGTTATCCATCCATTTTTGGAGGAAGAGTAAAAACTCTTCATCCAAAGGTATTCGGAGGTATTTTATACCGAAGAGGATTAAAGGAAGATGTTCAGGTTGCCAATGAATTTGAGATTCCATCTTTGGATTTAGTAATGGTTGATTTATACCCTTTTGAAGAAACTGTTAAATCAGGAGCTTCACCAGATGAAATCATTGAAAAAATTGATATCGGGGGAATCGCCTTAATCAGAGGAGCTGCTAAGAATTTTGAAGATGTCGTCGTTATTTCCTCAAGAAATCAATATGGGAAGTTCTTAGATATAATAAACCAGTCAGGCAGTAGCACCAATTTGGATCAACGAAGAATCTTTGCCAAAGAAGCATTTTTGCAATCCTCCAGCTATGATAGAGCCATTCATCATTATTTTGCAGGTGAGGATGGAGGAAGTCTTCATCAATTTGATCATTTACCAGCAAACGAATTACGCTATGGAGAAAATCCCCATCAAAAAGGAGTCTTTTACGGAAATTTAGACGAATTATTCAATAAACTTCATGGTAAGGAACTTTCTTATAATAATCTAGTCGACGTAGATGCTTGCCTTTCATTATTAGATGAATTCAATGAAACCGGATTTGTGATTATTAAACATACCAATGCCTGTGGTGTAGCTACCGGATCGTCTGTCAAAGAGGCTTATTTGAAAGCCTTATCCTGCGACCCAGTTTCTGCATTTGGAGGGGTTTTGGCCACAAATAAAGAGGTAGATGCTGAGGCAGCCAATGAAATTAATTCCTTATTCTGTGAAATTTTAATAGCACCAGGTTTTACTCAGGAGGCTTTAGAAATATTAAAATCAAAAAAGAATCGAATTTTATTGGAAAAAAAACCCCTGAATTATCCGAAAAATATGTTCAAAACTTTATTAAACGGAGTGCTTGAGCAAGATAAAGATTCAATTTCTGAAACGATTTCTGATTTTAAATCCGTAACGAATAGAAAACCAACAGATTCCGACCTGAAGGCTTTAGAATTTGCCTTAAAGATTTGTAAGCATACCAAATCCAATACCATTGTATTAGCGAAGGAAGGACAATTATTGGCTTCTGGAGTCGGGCAAACCTCTCGGGTAGATGCTTTAAAACAAGCCATTGAAAAAGCTAAAGAATTTGGTTTTGATCTACAAGGTGCCGTCATGGCTTCAGACGCATTTTTCCCTTTTCCAGACTGTGTAGAAATAGCACATGGAGCAGGAATTATCGCTGTTACCCAACCAGGGGGTTCCATTAAAGATCAAAATTCAATCGATTATTGCAATCAAAATGATATTGCAATGGTTTTTACAGGAATTAGACATTTTAAGCATTAAAAAGACCTTGCAAAATCCAAAATAAATTTGTATTTTGTAATATTAAAAACCAACTAAAAACACATGTCAGAAAATCAAGGACAATCAAACGATAGAGCCAATTATGGCGCAGATAATATTCAAGTTTTAGAGGGCTTAGAGGCGGTTAGAAAAAGACCTTCCATGTATATTGGAGATACAGGCATCAAAGGACTTCATCACCTAATTTGGGAAGTAGTCGATAACTCAATTGATGAGGCCTTAGCCGGCCACTGTGATACAATTACTGTGACGATTCACGAAGATAATTCCATCTCGGTTAAAGACAATGGTCGAGGTATCCCTACCGGTATGCACACCAAAGAGAAAAAATCAGCCTTGGAGGTTGTAATGACGGTGCTTCATGCCGGTGGTAAATTTGATAAGGATACCTATAAAGTATCCGGAGGTTTGCACGGTGTTGGGGTTTCCTGCGTGAATGCATTATCAACGGATTTAAAGGTAACTGTCCATCGTGAGGGCAAAATTTTCCAACAAGAATATAAAATTGGAGTGCCCCAATACCCAGTGAAAGAAATCGGAGAGACCAATATTACAGGAACCATCGTTCATTTCCATCCCGATGATACGATTTTTACTGTGACAGAATATAATTACGAAAGGGTTGCCAATCGTTTAAGAGAGCTATCTTTTTTAAATGCAGGAATAACGATTAAATTGATTGATCTAAGAGAATTAGATGAAGAAGGAAAGCCTTTAGAAGAAGATTTTCATTCAGATGGCGGATTGAAAGAATTTGTTTCTTTCTTGGATGCCAATAGAGAGGCTTTATTGGAAGAACCAATTTACATGGAAGGGGATAAGAATGGAGTGCCTGTTCAGGTGGCCATGTCTTATAATACATCCTATACTGAAAATGTCGTTTCCTATGTCAATAATATTAATACCATTGAAGGTGGAACCCACGTGGCTGGTTTTAGAGGAGCACTAACTCGTACCCTTAAGAATTATGCAGATAAGTCAGGAGCACTCGATAAATTAAAGATTGATATTTCTGGAGATGACTTTAGAGAAGGCCTTACCGCTGTAATTTCAGTAAAAGTTGCTGAACCACAATTTGAAGGACAAACAAAAACCAAATTAGGAAATGGGGAAGTTTCAGGAGCCGTTTCTGCTACCATGTCTGATTTATTGGAATATTGGTTAGAAGAGCATCCTAAAGAGGCCCGTCAGATTGTCGCTAAAGTTATACTAGCCGCTCAAGCCCGCCATGCCGCAAGAAAAGCAAGAGAAATGGTACAGCGTAAAACTGTTCTAGGATCCAATTCTTTGCCAGGCAAATTGGCCGATTGTTCTGATAATGATCCGCATGCTTGTGAAATATATTTGGTGGAGGGAGATTCCGCAGGTGGAACAGCCAAGCAAGGAAGAAACAGGGCATTTCAGGCCATTCTTCCTCTAAGAGGTAAAATATTGAATGTGGAAAAAGCCCAAGAATATAGAATTTACGAAAACGAAGAGATTAAAAATATGATCACCGCCCTTGGCGTAAGTTTTGGAAATGAAGATTCAGAGAGAACCTTGAATATGGAAAAATTAAGGTATCATAAAATCATCATTATGACCGATGCCGACGTGGATGGTTCCCATATTCGAACATTGATTCTTACATTTTTCTTCCGTTACATGAGAGAATTAATCGATAATGGATACATTTATATCGCTCAACCTCCTCTTTATCAAATTAAAAAAGGAACCAATCTGCGCTATGTTTGGACTGAACAACAAAGAGAGGAAGCGGTTAAAGAATTAGCAGGTGGAGGGAAAGAAGAATCCGTGGGTATTCAGCGTTATAAAGGTCTTGGAGAAATGAATGCGGATCAATTATGGGAAACAACCATGAATCCAGAATCTCGTACCTTAAAGCAAGTAACCGTCGAATCAGCCGTTAAATCGGATTTGCTATTCTCTATGCTAATGGGAGATGAAGTGGCTCCTAGAAGAGATTTCATTGAAAAGAATGCTAAATATGCCAAAGTAGATATATAAAAATTTAGAATCATGTCTAATTCATTTATCTCTAATTTTAATCCTAAAAATTGGATCGTCAATTTGTTGGAAAATAGAGATTCTAATCGGGTAATAGAAAAATCCCTTCTAAAATCCTATGAAACCATTGATAAATCAAAATTTATTTCACGAGATTTATCTTGGCTGAAATTTGATGAAAGAGTTTTAGACCAAGCACGAGATAAAAGTCGGTCATTATTTGACCGACTTAAATTTTTAGCTATTACCGCATCAAATCTAGATGAATTTTTTACCATCCGAGTAGGTTCACTTTATAATTATATTGATTTTGGAAAAGAACGGTTGGACTATTCCGGCTTAAGAGAAATACCCTTTAAAAAAACCTTAATTGCCGCCG
Source organism: uncultured Cytophagales bacterium (assembly GCA_964645295.1). Classification (GTDB taxonomy): domain Bacteria; phylum Bacteroidota; class Bacteroidia; order Cytophagales; family Spirosomataceae; genus CAZVFE01. The sequence goes on from CAZXZK010000036.1 coordinate 8,197, forward strand.
CAAAAGAATTTTCTCAGGAAAAACATCGCCTTTTTTTAGATGAAATTATCCCAGAATTCAAAAAGAATGGTCTAGCCCTTTTAAGAAGTATCAAAGAATTAAATCATGAAGAATTAGAGGAAGTAAATAATTATTTTAAAAGAACTATTTACCCCATGCTTACCCCTATGGTGTATGATTTTACCCATACTTTTCCTAGCCTATTAGCAAAAACACTTATTTTTGGGGTCGTTAGTAAAGGAGATACCCCAACCAAAAAGAAAGAAAAAGAAGAAAGAAAAATCTCCTTTATCCAAATTCCACAAAACCTTCCCCGTTTTTATATCATTGAAAGAGAGGAAGAAGTTTTATTTGTACCTATTGAAGAAATTATTCGAAATTGTCTGACTTCCCTCTATAAAAATGTGGAAGTTGAATCCATTTCCCTTTTTAGAATTACTAGAAATGGTGATTTTGACTTAGAAGAACATGAAGATTCCGATAAGGGCTTTGTCGATGAAGTTAAACAAAAAATCAAAGATCGTCGACTTGGAAGAGTAACCCGCGTTGAAACAGAAAAAGACTATTCCAAATTTTTAATGGGTGAAATGTTGAAGAGATGGAATCTAGAAGAAGATGATATTTTTGTAAAATCGTCCATTATCGACTTTACTGCCTTTTGGCAAATTTTAAAATATCCGGATTTTAAGCTTAAATTAGAAAAATCCCCTAATCCAATTTTACCAATGGGTATCAAAGAAAATAACTTCGATGATATTTTTGAAACGATGAAAAAAGGAGATATCCTCCTGCATCATCCCTATAATAGTTTCGAACCCGTTATTCAATTATTGGAACAGTCAGCAGAGGATCCTCAGGTGCTTGCAATCAAGGTGACTTTATATAGAATCTCTCGGAATTCAAGAGTCTCTGCCGCCCTCTTAAGAGCCGCTGAAAACGGGAAGCACGTTTCCGTCTTATTTGAAGTGAAAGCTAGATTTGATGAGGAAAATAATATCCGAGAAGCAACTAAACTTCAAAAAGCTGGCTGTTTTGTAATCTATGGTATCCCAGGCCTAAAAACCCATACCAAATTATTACAAGTCATTCGAAACGAAGGTTCTCATGTCATGTCTTATGCCCATTTAGCATCCGGAAATTATAATGAAGAAACCTCCAAATTGTATACAGATATCGGATTATTGACCACCGATGAAAGATTGACCAATGATATCTCAGAATTTTTTAACGTTATTACCGGCCATAGTTTGCCTACCCAATATCAACATTTAATTACCGCCCCAAAAGATTTGAGAAATTCCTTACTTAATTTAATTAATGAAGAAATTTCTAATCATAAAAAAGGCGTTTCATCTGGAATTTGTTGGAAAGCAAATTCCCTTCAAGATGACGAAATTATGGAAGCCCTTTACAAGGCCTCCAAAGCCGGCGTGCCTGTTTTTCTGATAATAAGAGGGATTTGTTGCATTCGTGCCCAAAGACCCGGTCTTTCAGAAAATATTTATATTAAATCTATTGTAGGAGATTTCTTGGAACATAGCCGATTATATTATTTCCACAAGGGTGGAGACCCCATTATTTATGGTGGTTCTGCCGATATTATGGTTCGTTCCTTTGACCGTAGAATAGAATCCCTTTTTGAATTAGTCAATCCGGCTGCCAAAGCTCAGGCCATTACTATTTTAGATTATAATTTAAAAGATACAGTCAATTCCTATGAAATGAGAGAAGATGGATCTTTTTGGAAGGTAGAATCTGAAAAACCCTTTAATATTCACAAAGAATTTTTTAATTTAACCCCTGATAATTTAGTCGAAAAAATTGACTTTTCTCAATTTATCCTCGATTCAAATCATTTTAACTTTTCAGAATAAATAAAGATATGGATAGATTTATTGGTGTTTTTGGAATAATTTGTATTCTAGGATTAGCCTATTTATTGTCGAATAATAGAAAGGCCATAAATTACCGCACAGTCGGTGTAGGTTTGTTATTACAATTCTCCTTAGCCGTTTTTATTTTAAAGACCTCAGTCGGTCAGTTTATTTTCCAATCGGCTGGAGAATTTATCAATATTATTTTAGACCAAGCACAAAAAGGTGCTGCATTTGTTTTTGGTTCTTTGGTCAATACCGAATTAATGACCCAGGTATTCGGTCTAGGAAATGATTATATTTTCTTCTTTAAAATTATTCCAACAATTATTTTAGTCGCCGTTTTGGTGAATATTTTTTATTACATCGGGGTTCTCCAAAAAGTGGTTTACTATATGGGTATCGTCATGAAGAAATTAATGGGTGTTTCCGGTGTGGAAGCTTTATCCAACGTGGCCAGTGCTTTTGTAGGACAGGTAGAAGCCCAAATTATGATTAAACCCTATTTAAAGGATATGACCAATTCAGAATTGATGGCCTCTATGACCGGTAGTTTTGCTTGTATCGCCGGTGGAGTAATGGCCCTTTATATTTCCTTAGGTGTTCCAGCACCTTATTTATTGGCAGCTTCTTTAATGGCAGCCCCTGGTGCCCTGGTGGTCTCTAAAATCATGTTCCCAGAGACAGAAAAATCCATATTTTCAAATACCGTAGAAATTAATGCCCAAAAATCCCATGTAAATATCGTAGACTCCATTGCAGCTGGTTCCTCCGAAGGTTTAAAAGTTGGCATGAATGTCATAGCTATGTTAATTGGTTTTATTTCCCTTATCGCTTTAGTTGATTTAGGTTTAGGAAAAATAGGTGACCTAATTAATTTCCCAGAATTATCCATGAATTTTATCTTGGGCTATTTGTTTTCAGGTTTTGCCTGGGTTATGGGCGTTCCAATTCAAGATATTCAAGTTGCAGGGGCACTCATGGGCGAAAAAATGGTCGTCAATGAATTTGTCGCCTATTTAGACTTAATGAAAGTAAAAGATAGCCTAGACCCTAAAACCATTGCAATTACTAGCTTTGCTTTATGTGGTTTTGCTAATTTCTCCTCCATCGCTATACAAATAGGTGGTATCGGAGAATTAGCTCCCTCAAGAAGAAAAGATTTGGCCAAATTGGGATTTAAAGCCCTGATAGCCGGTACACTAGCTTCCTATTTAAGTGCCACCTTCGCTGGAATTCTTTTTTAGTACAAAGAGTTTTTATTAGACCGTTTTCTGTTATTGCTACCTAACTCTTCAAAATATTTTTGTAAATTAAAGCCGTGAGAATTGATGATAGCACCATCCAGCAAATAAAATCCATCGCATCCCTAACAGATGTGATAGGAGATTATGTGTCCTTGAAAAAGAAAGGGGCCAATTTTTGGGCTTGCTGCCCTTTTCACGGAGAAAAAACCCCTTCCTTCTCCATTTCACCCTCTAAAGGTATTTATAAATGTTTTGGATGCGGGAAATCGGGTGATTCAATCCGTTTTATCATGGATATTGAAGGTATCAATTACGGAGAAGCTCTTAGACAATTAGCCAAAAAATATGGGATTGAAATAAAAGAAGAAGAATTTTCCGACGAACAAATTATTCGTCAAAATGAAAGAGAATCCCTATTAATTTTATTAGAATATGCAAAGAATTTCTTTGCAGATCAACTTAAAAATACGGAAGAAGGTAATTCCATCGGTCTTTCTTATTTAAAGGAAAGAGGATTCTCCCAAGCCACTATTGATCAATTCGATTTAGGTTATTCCCCTCAAGAATGGGATGCCCTTAAAAAAGACCTTATTGCCAAAGGGTTTAACCAAGAAATTATTGAAAAATCAGGGTTATTAACGCAAAAAAATGATAAAGGAGACCAATTTGATCGTTTCAGAGCAAGAGTGATTTTTCCCATTCATAATCTTTCTGGAAAAGTAATCGCCTTCGGAGGAAGAGTTTTAAAGAATGATGGTAAATCTGCCAAATATTTAAACTCTCCTGAAACGGATGTTTATCATAAATCAAAAATTCTATATGGTATTTCTCAAGCTAAAAATGCGATTCGCCAGGAAGATAAATGTTATTTAGTAGAAGGTTATACAGATGTAATTTCCCTTCACCAAGGTGGAATACATCCCGTAGTTGCTTCTTCTGGTACCTCCCTCACCCAAGATCAAATTCGATTAATCGCTCGTTTTACCAATAATGTATACGTTCTATATGATGGAGACTTGGCAGGTATCAAAGCAGCCCTGAGAGGAATGGAATTAATTTTGGAAGAAGGTTTGTCCGTCCATTTAGTTATTTTCCCAGATGGAGATGACCCCGATAGCTATATCAGAAAAGTGGGAGAGGAGGCTTTTAACCAATATGTTCAAGCAAATGCGAAAGATTTCCTAAGTTTTCAAGCCGATTTATTGATTAAAGAAGCAGGAGATGATCCATTTAAAAAATCCCAAGTGATCAAAGACATGGTCCAAAGTATTTCTAAAATACCAGATGCCATCCAGCGCGAGATTTTTGTTAAAAAAACAGCCAATTTAGTGGATGTTTCAGAGGATGTTTTAATTAATGAACTGAATAAAATCACCCTAAGTAAGTTTAAAAAATCCTCCAAAGATTCCCAATTAGAGGCCATTCAAATCCCAACTTCCACAGAAAATGCCAGTGGCTT
>CAZXZK010000036.1:12817-19546 GCA_964645295.1 uncultured Cytophagales bacterium
CTCAGACTAGGTTTGAAATAGTAGAAGAAAAAATAGATGGAGAAACCCATTCCAAATTTTATTACCAAGAATTTGAATGCATTCGATTACTCGTAAACTTTGGCGATTTTGAAATTGCCCCTCATAAAGAACCCGGACGAACCGTATTGGACCAAATGGCAGAAGAATTGGAAGACTATATCTTCGAAAATAAAGGCTTTAAGAAAGTCTGGGAATTTGGTTTGAACCGTAGGGCTCAAAACCTAGATTATTCCCTGAAATCCTTTATCCATGAGTCAGATGAAGAAATTCAAGATTTGGCCATTAATTTCTCTGCTGAAAAATATCAAATTTCCCCAGTATGGAAAGATAAACACGAGATTTTTACCCCAAATGATTCAGAAGTCTTAGAAGATTTTGTTTATAAAAATGCCTTGAGACTTCAAAAAGTAAAAGTAGATTTAGAAATAGAAGAAGTATTAATCCAAATGAAAACCGCCAATGAAAAAACACTCCAATCCTTGATGGAGCGCTTTGTCGATTTAAAAGAAATTCAATCCAAGGTTTCTAATATCCTTGGTAGAGTCATTGAGAACCGTTAAGATCGTTGAACTAGGAGCCGGCAGCCACGCTTTATGAACTATGAACTATGGAATATGAGTTTTGAGTGAATAGTGAAGAAATTATTTGCCATATCAATGAGAGTGGCATTTAGGACGCCTTATAAAAATAAATAACCCAATTCAGCCCATGAATTTATTGGTGGGCATATAAAAATAAATAGCCCAATTTAGCCCATGAATTTATTGGTGGGCGCGTAGCGGCTGCCGCTCTTCCTTCAAAACTAAATCCCCAAAATTTTCTTATTCAATTCAATATCCGCTCCTCCTCCCGCAAAATCATCAAATACTTTTGAAGTTGCCTGGATGATGTGCTCAGCAATAAATGGAGCTCCCTCGGTTGCCCCCTGAACCGGATCTTTAATCGCACATTCCCATTCTAAAACAGCCCAACCGTCGTAACCGTATTGTGTTAACTTAGAAAATATACGCTTAAAATCGACTTGTCCATCTCCTAAAGATCTAAATCTTCCTGCACGATTAATCCAAGATTGATAGCCGCCATAGACTCCTTGTCTTCCCGTTGGGTTGAATTCAGCATCCTTCACATGGAACATTTTTATTCTATCATGATATAAATCAATATATTCTAAATAGTTAAGGCATTGTAGAATAAAATGAGAGGGGTCATATAATAAATTAGCTCTTTTATGGCCTTTAACCTTATCTAAAAACATCTCAAAAGTGACTCCATCATGTAAATCTTCTCCCGGATGAATTTCATAACATACATCCACCCCACATTCATCAAAATAATTTAAGATAGGCAACCATCTTTTTGCTAATTCTTCAAAACCTTGGTCTACCAGTCCTGCCGGCCTCTGCGGCCAAGGATAAACCGTATGCCACATCAAAGCCCCTGAAAAAGTAGCATGTGCCTTAATTCCAAAGTTTTCAGACGCTTTCGCTGCATATTTTAATTGTTGTACTGCCCATTCCGTTCTCGCTTTCGGATTTCCCTTTACAGAATCAGGAGCAAATCCATCAAATCCAGCATTATAGGCAGGATTCACCGCTACTAATTGGCCTTGAAGGTGAGTGGATAATTCAGTGATTTCAACACCTTTATCCTTTAATTTTCCCTTATATTCATCGGCATACGTTTTCGATTCTGCAGCCATTTGTAAATCAATTGCACGGGGATCCCAAGTCGGAATTTGCACCCCTTTATAGCCTAGGCCAGCTACCCAATCCGTAATCGTATCAATTGAATTAAATGGAGCAGCATCGTCCATAAATTGTGCTAAAAATATAGCAGGTCCTTTAATCGTTTTCATCATTTAAATAAATTTATTGCTCAGCTTATATAGTTACCCAAGCTTGTTTCCTGGTAGATTCTAAAATTCTCTCACATATTAATAATTCCCTATAACCATCCTCAAAGGTAGGGAAACTTGCATTTTCTGGTTGTTTCCCCGCTTCAATGGCAGCATATACTTCTTTAAATAATTGCTTGGAGGTATCGGGGAATCCTTCATTATGGCCACCCGGGAAAGAAATAATGCCAGATGCTGCCGAATTAGCTAAAGAAGGATCTTTTAATAATACCTCATTGGCCTTATCCCGATGACCCATCCATAATTCATTGGGCGATTCGGAATTAAAACAAAAAGTTTTTTTCGATCCAGAGATTTCTAATTTAAGTTGATTTTTTCTTCCTGCCGCAACCTGAGAAACTGTAATTGAGCCCGTATTCCCATTATCAAAACGTAATAAGACATTCGCAGTATCTTCCGTATTGATTTCTACATCTGCATAATCTTCCGCAAGAAGCATCTTACCCGAATAGGTTTCAATGGGCTTTAATGGCTTTTTACGAATTTTATGAACCGTATTGAAATCAGCCATTACCTGAGTGGTTTTTAATCCTGTAATATATTCAATGATATCCATTAAATGAGATCCAATATCTGCTATGGCTCTAGAATCACCTGATTTATCCGGTTCTAACCTCCAATTATAATCCGTGTTATAATATAACCAATCCTGTAAATAAGATCCTAAAACCGTAAAGATTTCTCCTAATTCACCACTCTCTCTTGCTGCTTTCATCTGACGAACCATCGGATAATACCTCAAATTGAAATGAACCGCATTGACTAATCCTGATTGATTCGCTATTTCTACCAATTCTTTCGCTTCCGCCAAATCCTTTGCCAAAGGTTTTTCACATACTACATGTTTTCCAGCCTCTAGGGCAGCCTTTGATTGTGAATAATGTAAGAAATTTGGCGTACAAATATGAACCGCCTGAATTTCTTCTACTTTCAACATATCCTCAAAGGTATAACCTTTTGGTATTCCTAATTGAGCAGCCTTTGCATCGGCCAATTCTTGGTTGACCTCACAGAGAGCAACTACCTCTACATTGGGTAATCTTCTAAGTGCTTCAATATGTGCAGGACCAATAAATCCTGTTCCCACCACGGCAACTTTAATCTTATTCATTTTAAATCTTTTTATAGTGTAAATTTAGTCCATTTAGTATTTTCATCCTGTGCAGATTTAACTACATTGGCAATGAATGCCATCCCTCTAATCCCCTCCTCAATTCCTGGGAAATCATAGGTATCATCATGGGGTTTACCATCCATTCTATTTCTTAAGGCCATCGCAAAATTTCGATAAATATTTCCGAAAGTCTCAATATATCCCTCCGGATGACCCGCCGGTTGTCTGGTATGCGCGCCGGCATTCGCGGATAGCGAGCCAACATTCGTTCGAATCATCTTTGCTCCCTCATCCCTGGTTTTAAAGATTAAGGTATTGGGTTCCATTTGCTTCCAAACCAGACCCGCCTTCGTTCCATATATTCGAATATTTAAATCGTTTTCCTCACCATTACAAATTTGGGAACAATGCAAAACGCCCTTCGCCCCATTATTATATCGTAACAAAATATTTGCATCATCGTCCAATTTTCTGCCATCCACAAATATCGTTAAATCCGCACATATCGAATCGATCTCCAAACCAGTAATATATTCCACTAAGTTTTCGGCATGAGTTCCAATATCTCCTACTGAACCTGCTGCTCCACAACGCTCAGGGTCCGTTCTCCAATCCGCCTGCTTTTGCCCCGTCGCCTCAACTAAATCAATCAACCACCCTTGTGGATATTCCACAATCACCTTTCTGACTTCCCCAATGGCCCCTGAATCAACCAAATATTTTGCTTCTTTTACCATTGGATACCCCGTATAATTATGCGTAAGTACATACATTAAGCCAGTTTGGTCAATAATGGCCTTTAAATCCTTCGCCTCCTGTAAATTCAAGGTCGCAGGTTTATCACTGACGACATGAAATCCGTTTTCTAGTGCCATCTTTGCCGCTGGAAAATGCACATGATTCGGCGTGACTATCGAAACAAAATCCATTCTCTCTCCCAAAGGCAATTGCTTCTCCTTTTCAATCATTTCTGCATAAGATCCATAAACCCTTTCCGGATCTAAATATAATGCTTCTCCAGTTTCTTTTGATTTTTCTGGGGAAGATGAAAATGCTCCACAAACCAATTCAATTTCTCCATCCAATTGCGCTCCCCTCCTGTGAACCGCACCAATGAAAGCATCCAAACTTCCACCAATCATTCCCATTTTAATCTTTCTATTCGTTGATTTTCCTGCCTGACTAGAAGTTCCTCCTTGTATCATAGTTTTTGTTTAGTTTATAGGTTACAAAAATAATAAAAAAAATATGAAATGACCCGGTTCCTAATAGTTTTTGAATGGACTAGAAGTTCTGCCGTCTTTTGTCCTCCCAATTTTGAATAGGGAAATTTCTTTATTTCATTTTTTTTATTTAAAATTGAACATCTATTTTAAAAAAATTTAACTATGAACCAAACTGTTAACGCCAATAGGCTATTTTATGCATCTTGCTTTGCATTAATCACTACTGCTTTTTCTTTTAGTATTCGTGCGGGTATTTTAACCCAAATCGGAGATGAACTCATGCTTACTGCTACCCAATTAGGTACTATCAATCAAATGTGGTTTTTAGGTTTCCCTATTGCCATGATTTTAGGAGGTATTTTTTACACAGCCATCGGTCCTAAAATAATCATGCAGATTGCCTTCGTGGCCCATACCCTTGGGATCGTCATGACAATCTTCTCCTCCTCTTATGAGATTCTTTTACTTTCCACTTTATTGATTGGGGTTGGTAATGGTTGTACAGAAGCAGCTTGTAATCCAATGATTGCAGATTCCTATTCAGGAAATGATTTTAATAAAATGTTAAACCGCTTCCACATGTGGTTCCCAGGTGGTATCGTATTAGGATCCTTGCTTTCTAAAGTGATGACTGATATCGGTTTCCATTGGCAACAACAAATCTGGTTTATCATGATTCCTACCATCATTTATTTTGTGATGTTTTGGGGACAAAGCTTTCCAAAACCAGCCAACGAGGCAAGTTCACTGGGAGCAAATTTTAAAGCCATGTTAAACCCTTTATTCTTAATTATTTTTGCTTTAATGGCCCTTACAGCCATTTCTGAATTTGGCCCTCAAAACTGGGTAGGCCCAATTCTTGAAAATGCCGGTGCATCTCCTATGTTAATCTTAGCCCTAGCAACGGGTGTCATGGCCGTTGGTAGATACTTTGGTGGTCCTATTGTGAAGAAATTAAATACCACCGGGGTTTTATTAGGTTCTGCCATTTTTGCCTTTGCCGGTTTATATCTAATGACCATCTTAGATGGTAGTATGTTATATTTAGCTACTGTCGTTTATGGTTTAGGAATTTGTTATTTCTGGCCAAATATGCTAGGCTTTGTCGGAGAAAATATTCCAGAATCTGGTGCATTAGGTTTATCCTTGGTAGGTGGTATGGGGATGTTTTCCTCCTCCATTTTCCAACCAATTATCGGTGGATGGATTGATCAAGCAAAAGTGGAAGTATCCGCTCAAGGTCTTGATGGGGCAGCTGCTGATCTAGCGGCTGGTAAAGTAGCCCTAGGTAATATGACTACTTTCCCACTTATTCTTATTGTAGCATTTGGAATTTTATATGTATACATGAAACGTCGCCAAACAGTTTAATTCACCAATTAGCTACTATCTTTTCTCAGAATCGTTTGTATATCGTTTCCTAAAAGGGACAACAAATAATTGAATTTGTTGTCCCTTTTTATTTATTTTGAAAATTAAACCACTAATAAATTAAAATGAAAAAATTACTACTTCTCATGTTTTTTACCTTTTTTGGCTATATAGTTCAAGCCCAGGTAAAATTTGGTGAAATCCAAAATGCAGCCGATCAATCATCCGTCGTGGATATTGAATCTCAATCAAAAGGTCTATTAATTCCCAGAATGACTACCCAACAAAGAGATGCTATTGCTAGTCCTGCTACAGGATTATTAATTTTTAATAGCCAATCCAATAGATTTGAATTTTAAAACGGTTCAGCTTGGACGTCAGTCTCTTCCCCAACTGACCTAGCCACCTTAACGAACATTGTGAATGGCAAAGCAGATACAACTGCTGTAAATGTATTAACCAATTCTGTAAATACCTTATCTACAAATATAGCAACTAAAGCAGATGCAAGTGCTTTGACTGCCTTAACAACTACATTGAATGGAAAAGCAGATACTGCTACCGTAAATGGAAAATTATCGGTGACACCAGTTAGTAATGGTAATCTAGCAGGTAGCCGAGGTTTAAAAGCTTCTTACTATGGTGGAGATGGACAAAATGGAGCAGCCTTTATTTTTGAACAAACCAGGGATATTACAGGTTGGAGTCAGGCTGGTCATTTTATGTCCCCGAATATGCAACCAAACCAAAGTGCTTATAATTTATTGGCCGTCGGAAAAGATTTTTCTCGAAATAATGCGGCTTATATTGGATTTAGGTATGTTAGTAATGATTCTCCGGATAACTACCTTACCTTGGGTTTACATTCCCAAAATGATATTTTTACTATCCGAGGAAATGGAAATTTTCAAATTGGAGGAAATACCACCATCGGTACGGCGGCTGCCAATAAAAGTTTAACGGTGAATGGTAATGTAACAGTTACGGGGACTTGTACTGGTTGTGGGGTTGGAATTTCCCCAACTGTAAGTTATAATACTAGTGTTCAAAGTAGAAGTACGAATATATCAACCTTGGCTGTT
>CAZXZK010000037.1:0-7357 GCA_964645295.1 uncultured Cytophagales bacterium
CAAGAAGATCCGAATCAATTAGGGACCTATGTCTGGGATTCCATCTTGCCAGATTCTAGTTTAGGTAAGATAGGAAGAAAATATTCCCTAACAGTCAATTGGAATCAAGAGGAATTCCGTGCCGAATCTTCCATTAATCGGGTTCCTAAAATTGATTCAATTGCCTATAAATTCATTCAAGCTGATTTAGGACAAGGTGGGGACGGGAAACCGGAGGAGGGTTATGAGGCTCAGTTTTTTGCGAGAGATTTTCCTGGGCAGGGCGATTGTTATCGGATTAAAGCTTATAAAAATGGAATTTTGTTCAATGAGTCTACCAATATTGTGGTGACCTATGATGCCAATTTTCAAAAAGGTCCGCAAGGCGATGGTTTGGTTATCATATTACCATTAAGGCGCTCAATATCTCCTGAATTGTATTTAGAAGGAGACCAAATAAAAGTGGAATTATTATCCATTACGGAAAATGAATTTAATTTTTGGTCGCAAGCCTTATTGGAAATCAATAATGCCGGATTATTTGCAAGGCCTACAGCCAATATTCCAACAAATTTTCAAAATTTAAATCCTAATTCCCTTTGGCAAGGTTCTGGATGGTTTAGTACCTCAGCTGTCTCCAGTTTATCCACCACCATTCAAGCTAGTAAAGCCAACCCTAATTTGGTCAATTAGCCTTTATTCGAAATTTAATATTAAAGCCACGGAATTAGAATTCAATTTTGGTTGATTCGGTATTGGAAGCATTGGGTTGGTTTTATTAAAAATATTGATAAAACCTTGACTAAAACGCAGTTCGGGTGATAATTTGAAGAATCGAAAAAATTGATCAAAACCGATGCCATATTCCAAAGAAAAATCGTAGCCTTTTAAATCCAAGTCATAGGATGCCTTCTTTAAATTTACCGATTTAGAATATTTTAATCCTGCCAACATATATGCGCGATTATTATATCTTCTCAAGGATTTAAATTTGACAAAAACAGGTATCTCAATTCCGGTAAAGGCATTGCTTGAAGAAACTTTCATAGTTGGATTCGTAGGGTCTGGATAATAATTTAGGGTCCGGTCATATAAGGCTATATTTAAACCAGATTTTATATCCCAATGTGGATTAAGCGTATAGGTTACTGTTCCACCTATTTGCAAACCTAATCTTTTATTTGATTCTAAAATATAAGGATTTATCGTATTAGGCCTGATATCATTATTAAAAAGATTATAACTCGGGAAGCCAAATAAAAAACCAAAATGAATTAAACTCTGATCATAAAATTCCTTATTAATTCTACGGTACTTGATATCCTGAGCATACAAGCTGTTGCTTAGATAAATTAGAAGGAAAAGGTATATTGATTTTTTAAACATTATTTTGATCCAGTATAAATCGAACAAATTCCACCTGTCATTGGAATCCATTTGGTTTGTTTAAAGCCTGCTTTTTCATAAATCGAAAGGAACTTTTCCCCATCTGGAAATTCAGCCACGGATTCAGGTAAATAAGTATAAGCCGATGAATCTCCAGAAATAATTCTTCCTAATACCGGTAGAATTTTTTTCGCATAAAACCAATATAATTGTTTCATAGGAAATTTTCTAGGATTAGAAAATTCTACCACCACACATTTTCCTCCGGGTTTTAATACCCGATTCAATTCTTCCAATCCTTTTAGTAAATTTTCAAAGTTTCTTACTCCAAAACTAACGGTAATGGCATCGATTGAATTGTCTTCTAAAGGGATATTTTCTGAATCTGCCTGAATAAATTCAATCTTATTTTCTAGTTTTAATTCCTTGATTTTTTTTCTGCCAAAGGATAACATTCCATCTGAAATATCCATTCCAATAATTTTTCCGGGATTTAATTTCATGGCTTCAATGGCAAAATCTCCTGTGCCCGTAGCCATGTCTAACATTTGAGTTATGGGTAGATTTTTCAATTCTCGGATGGCTCTTTTTCTCCAATAAATGTCAATTCCCCCACTTAAAAAATGATTTAGAAAATCATATTTTGGAGAGATTGCGTCGAACATTTGTTCAACTTGTTGTTTTTTTGAATCCTTTTGATTTTTGTAGGGTAGGGCCATTAAATTTCTTTGAATGAATGATTATGTAAAATTACGAAATTATCTTTTAAACCATATTAAAAGCATAAACCAATATCCACATAAGGGTAAAACTTAAAACCATGGTGAAATTGACGATTGCTCCTGCAATTTTTGTATTAAATTTTAATAAATCCGAATAGGCTATTAAGGTTAATCCGGCAGGGAGAATTAAGAAAATTAAAGCCAAATTCTTGAAATAGGTATCAAAATCTGTTAAAAAATATATTCCAAATCCAATTCCAAACCCCAATAAATACCGGATTCCCATGACTTTTAAAACTTTTATAAAAAGTTCTTTTGGTAAGCGGATACTAAAATAAATGCCCATTAATAATAAGACAATTGGTTTATTCCCCGCAGCTACCGTATCGATTATTCCAGCAAAATATGGATGAAAATCCCAATCCATTAAATTCATCCCAAGGCCAATCATCATGGCTTGAAAGGGGGGAAAACTAAGAATTTTCTTAGTTATATAGGGTAATATTTTTCCTTCTTTTTTCATTTCAGAAAGAGAACTGCCAACCCCATAATTCAAAGCTAAATTTATAAATGAATTCCCCAGATCAAATAATGCAGCATAAGCAATCCCTTGCATGCCCCATATTCCTTCAATTAAAGGAAAAGCAAATAAACTGAGATTAAATCCCGTACATCCCATGGTTAAAATTCCTCGGTTCCTGGGTTCCTCCTCCCTCTTAAAATAAAGATAACCAATAAAAGACCCCAAACATCCAAAACAAAAGGATATAACAGGCATCCATAATAATTCTGAATTTAATTCTACCCGAGACATGGTGCCCAAAAGCATGGCAGGAAATGTGGTATACATTAAAAATTTAGAAATATATTTCGCATCATACTCGCGTATAATCCTCATGGATTTTAATAAATATCCAACAGCAATAACTGTTAAAGCCGAACTAAAGACAATATTCGGAGATTGTATCATTCAAATGATTCTTTTTCAGTGTAAGGCGGAAGAATGATCCTAAAAACAGAACCCACATTCAATTCTGTGAACTTTAAATAGAGTTTTCCCCCATGGTAATTATTGATAATTCGTTTTCCTAAGGTTAAACCTAATCCCCACCCCCTTTGTTTCGTGCTAAATCCTGGATCAAAAATTTTTGAGATGTTTTTTTGCGAAATACCCCTCCCGTCATCCGCAATGTCTATTACAATTTCACTATTTTTATTGATAAAAAATCGTATTTCAATATTCCCCTCTCCAGCTAATGAATCTACCGCATTCTTGATAATATTCTCAATCACCCATTCGAATAAATACTTATTAACCATGGCTTTTTGCCCCTCGGGTAATTCATCTCGAATATCAAAATGAACCTTTGTTGAAATTCTAATTTTTAAATAATCAATGAAATCCTTGATCATCCCAGATATCTCCTCTGGTTTCAATATCGGTTGAGATCCAATATTCGAAAATCGAGTCGTAATTAAATCCAAACGGAAAATGTCTTTGCTCAATTCTGTGACAATTTCCTGGTTGACATTCTCGTCGTTTCTCAATAATTCAATCCAGGCTGTGAGGGAAGAAATCGGGGTCCCTAATTGATGTGCCGTTTCTTTTGCCAAACCAACCCAAACCCGATTTTGCTCTGCCCTCCTAGAATAAGAAAAGAAAATGAAACCCATTAAAGCTAAAATTAAAATCACAAATAATTGTGATACCGGATAATACCGAAGTAGTTTTAATAAACTCGAATTCCCATAATAAATATATTCCTTTTGAAATCCCATGTCCATTTCAATCGGCGTATTTTTTTCCAATAAAATTTCATTTAATTTTTCCTCCAAAAATAATTCCCGATCCGCAAAAGCCAAATTATCTGGAATTTCAATATTATTGCTGTTTAAATGACCACTGGCATCCTGCCAAATTACCGGTATGGTATTGTTTTCATTGATTTTCTTGATTCGCTCAAAGAAAAAATTAATATCCTGACTACTCTCACTCGTCATGACATACCGAATAGTCTCAGCATATAATTCAATCTGCTGCTTCTCCCGCTCTTCCAATTTCGTCACCAAATTATCCGTGAAAATCCAGGAAAAAGTAGCCATAAATATACTTACCGCGATAAAACCAATTTGCAATAGAGTTTCACGGTTGTAAAAGCGAGATGGTAAGCTAAATTCTTTAAAACTAAATTTCATTTATTTAGATAAAATAGACATTCCTACAATATAATCAGCATTTTCACATAAATCAAATAAAAATTTTTAATAGTACCTTGCATTACATAGTACTATTTATTAACTTTGTATTATAATTTAATTGCCATGGAAATAGAAAACACGAAAATACAGATGAAAAAAGGGATTCTTGAATACTGTATTTTACGCATTATTTCGAGAGGTGAAGCCTATTCTTCTAATTTGATTGAAGAATTGACCTCCGCCAAAATAATGGTTGTGGAAGGGACGCTTTATCCGCTATTAACTCGACTCAAAAATGCTGAGCTCTTGGAATATAAATGGGTGGAATCAAATTCTGGTCCGCCAAGAAAATATTTTACTCTGACACAGAAAGGAGAGGAGTTCCTTTCAGAATTAGATACTACCTGGTCCGGCTTGGTAGATTCAGTTAAAAAAATTCATCAAAAAAAGACTAATTTAAAATAAAATGAAAAAGACCATTTCTATCGTTATTGCTGGTCAGGTCTTCTATATCGAAGAAGACGCTTATACCAATTTAGAGAACTATCTTAATTCCATAAAATCCTATTTTTCAAAAATGGAAGGTTCTCAAGAAATTATCCAAGATATTGAATCACGTATTGCAGAGAAATTTATCGATTTTAAAAATCAATCCAATTATGAAGCGATTTCTTTAGAAAATGTAAAGGAAGTCATTGCCTCCATGGGTACTGTAGCAGATTTTAAAGAATTTGAATCAGAACAAGAATCAAAATCTCAACCCCAGGCGGAAGAAGATGGCGATCAGCAACCAAAGGTTTTTAGAAGAGATGCCTCCAATAAAAAAATTGGTGGAGTTGCTGCAGGTATTGCACATTATCTTGAAATCGATGTTACGCTTGTTCGAATAGGTCTATTATTAGTATTTCTTGGTTTTATTCCCTTATTGCATTTTGGTAATTTTGTTTTTTGGGCTTATATCATTTGCTGGATTGCCGTCCCAGAAAAGGATTTTTCATCGAATTTGAATAAACCTAAAATCAAGAAATTTTTTCGTGATCGAGAAAATAAAGTAATTGGTGGGGTTATAGCAGGTATTTCCGCCTATACTGGCTGGGATATCGCTATTTTAAGAATTATTTCCTTGCTTTTATTGATTCCTTTTGGTTTTGGGTTATTGGTTTACCTCGTCATTTTATTGGTTACCCCTTATGCTGAATCGACCACCGATAAAATGCAAATGAGAGGAGAACCCATTACCTTAGAAAATATTGAAAATAATTTAAAAAAAAATTATGAATCAATCGGTGGTGATGGTCTTATTTCAAAAACATCGGATTTTATTTTCAAAATTGCAAAAATAGTCGGAGATCTCATTTTAACCATCTTAAATGTTATCCGGTATTTCGTTCAATATGTCCTAGGTTTTGCCTTTGTGATAGCAGGAGCCTCTCTGATAATCGCGACCTTCGTCATCGGTTTCTCTGGTTTTTCCAATTGGGATAATATCGATTCTTTTATTCAATTTGGGAATGATTTTTCGGTGAACCTTTTTCTTGCTGAATTTCCCTCAGGTATTATTTGGGCAGTACTAGCAATTTTTACCCCTATTGCACTTAGCTTTTTCCTTGGCGGTATTTCGCTATTATTCAATAGAAAATTTACTAATCGTTATTATGGAATTGCCTCGATGTTCTTATTTTTTCTAGGCATTGCTGCAATTATTTTTATGGGTTCTCGTTATAGTAAAAATTTTAAGGAAGAGGCCAGAGTCAATGAATTTAATGAATATAGTATATCCAATTCCATCATAGAATTTTCCATGGATCCTTATGTGAAACCGAATATCAAAGGAAATTTACAAGATTATCAATTATTAAATAAATGGTTGGAGGTTGATTATGATGATAACGATAATAGAAGAGAAATTTTTTCACCCTCACTCTATTTGGAAGCCTATGATGGGGATAAAATTCAAATTCTAGAATTTGCCTCTGCCAATGGAAAAAACTTGGAAGATGCTGAACGATTTGCCGAAATGATTCAATATCAGGTTGATATCCAAAGTGACAAATACCATTTTCCTCGGACTTTTCAAATTAATGAGAAGAAATTTCGAGCACAAAATCTGGAAATTAAAATCTTGGTTCCCAAAGGGATTCAGTTTAAAATGAATAAAACCTTTGGTAGGGAAATAAATAATTTAATCTATGGTTTAAGTAAAATGGATATGGAAAAGGCCATCTGGACGGTCGATGAAAATGGCGGGATAGATTGTGTGAATTTTCCTCAAATAACCAAAAAATACCGAGAGGAAAATGAATTTCATAATGATCTGGATATTTCGGAGGAGGTAAATAAGTGATGCAACCTTTTGCTTCCCAATAGCATCTTATCTTTATTCAGGCTTATTAATTTTAACCCAATGAAAAAATTTTTATTAATCTATCTTTTTCTAGGACTTGCCCCCTTTGGCTTGGTGAATTGCTCAAATCCATTCTCGAGTCCTGTTGTTGCTCAATCAGAAAGGAATTATCAATTGAAAAATTTTAATTCGATTGAAATAGGCCATGCTTATGAAGTTCATATTCATAAAAAAAATACTTTTTCTATTACAGCTATTGGAGAATCAAGAGATCTTGACTATGTTAAAGTTAGTCAGAGAGGAAACCAACTGGTAATCAGAGACGATCGTCGATCAAATTTATTTAAATACATGAATCGTGAAAAGGTCATCATCAATATAGGGATGCCTGAATTGATTAGCGCAGAGATTTCTGGTGCCGTGAAAGCCGAAATTTTTGGTTTTAATAATCAAGATTTTTTAAACCTTGAGGCAAGCGGTGCATCTGAAATTTTAATTCACGATTTGGGAGTTAATAAATTGAATTTAGAATCTTCCGGAGCTTCCAATATTAAAATTAAAGGATCCGCCTATAAATTTAA
Source organism: uncultured Cytophagales bacterium (assembly GCA_964645295.1). Taxonomy (GTDB): domain Bacteria; phylum Bacteroidota; class Bacteroidia; order Cytophagales; family Spirosomataceae; genus CAZVFE01. The sequence goes on from CAZXZK010000037.1 coordinate 7,212, forward strand.
TTTGGAATGCTCTGGAGCTTCTAATGTAAAAGCCAAGGATTTTATCGTCCGTGATTCCGATATTGATATTTCAGGAGCATCAAACGTGACAGTCCATGTTACAGAATCTCTTTTCGCAGAAGCTTCTGGGGCCTCCAATATTTATT
>CAZXZK010000037.1:7367-12660 GCA_964645295.1 uncultured Cytophagales bacterium
GAAACGGAAAGTCATGCAGCGAGTAATATTAAGAAGATTAGTGAATAGTTTATATAGCGCGGCTGCCGGTTATAGTTTATAGTTCAATTTGGATTGAAAAGTCGGTTAAAATTTTTCTCCGGCTTCTATGCGAAGAGGCAAATTGTTTTCTAGTGGGGGGAGTGGACAAGCGAATCCCTCGGAATAAGCACAATAGGGGAAATAAGAATAATTAAAATTAACGGTTAGTAGATTGTTATTTAAATTCAATTGATTAACATCTATGTATTTTCCGCCTCCGTAGGTCTCCTCGGGGGCGGTTTTGTCTTTAAAAGGTAAGAAAAATCCTCCCTCTTTATGTTTAAAAACTAATAAAGAAATCATCTGTCCATCCATTTCTTTCTGGATAGTTCCTAAAATTTCTAAACTTTGATTGGATCCATCTGAATTTGGAAATATCCAAATTTCGCCCTCTCGGCTTCTGTCTACCTTAAAATCAATGACTAATTTTTCATTGTAGGGAAAATAATTTAAGCCCTTAAAATTTTCCTTATCTTTGATTGGCGATTCCTCTGAATTTTTATAATCCTTATCTTTTTTTGCAATATATTCCATCCATTCCTGCTCTTTTGATTGGCTGGGTTCATCCTTTGGAATACCCCAATAAGCTAAGGCTATTACTGCTACGATAATTAAATATTTAAATTTTTTCATTTTTAAAGACTTTACTTTTCATGAGCGCCCACGAATGAACTATGAACCGGCAGCCGCGCTGTATGAACTATGAACTATTCTCAGGGTGGCTGCCGCTCTTCACTAATTTTCGAATATATTTCCCAACAATATCAAATTCTAAGTTGACTCTGGTTCCCACCTGAAACTCATGGAAATTGGTATGCTCATAGGTAAAAGGAATAATCGCTACAGAAAAATAATGATTGCCTGAATCAACGACTGTTAGGCTTGTTCCATTGATGGTAATGGATCCTTTTTCTACTGTAATCTCTTGAATATCTTTTGAATATTCAAAATGAAATTTCCAAGAACCATCCAATTCCTCGACCTTGGTGCATATACCCACCCCATCTACATGGCCCTGAACAATATGTCCATCAAATCGTGCATTGGCCGACATGCATCTTTCTAAATTGACTTTATTACCGATCCTTAAATCACTCAAATTGGTTCTTTTCATGGTTTCATCAATGGCTGTAACCCGATAGGTATTCCCATTTATTTCCACGACGGTCAGGCAGACTCCATTATGTGCCAACGATTGATCTATCTTTAATTCATTGGTAAAAGGTGCTTCAAACCAAAAATCGATATTCGTTCCTTTCTCAGTTTTTGATTTTAATTGTCCTAAATTTTCAATTATACCTGTAAACAATTTTAAAATTATTTTATGTTAATCAATTTCATGATGGCATCATTCTTCCTACTAAAATCAAATTTATCCAAAATTGTTTTCAACTGTTCTTTAATTTGATTTAAGCCAAGATTTCCAATGGAGCCTAAATGGGTATGATTTAATTCCCTAGAAGGGGCCTTAAATTCTCCTTTATCAATCATATTACCAACTTTCACATAAGCATCTCTGAAAGTCATTCCTTCTAAAACTAATTTATTTACCTGTTCAACAGAGAATAATAAATCATATTTTGGATCATCTAATAGGCCTTCTTTTACCTTCATATTCTTCACCATAAAATGTGTAATAAACAAGCATTCATTCATTTCATTAATGGCTGGAAAAACAATTTCTTTAGTTAATTGTAAATCCCTATGATAACCCGATGGTAAATTTGTTATTAATAAAGCCATTTCTGTTTGAGCCCCTTTCAATTTATTTGCCTTACCTCTTAATAATTCTGCGACATCTGGATTTTTCTTGTGGGGCATAATGGATGAGCCTGTCGTCATTTCAGCTGGTAGTTGGATAAAACCAAAATTCTGCGAATTATATAAGCAAACATCCATGGCTAATTTTCCAAGGCTATTGGCCAAGGCATTAATTGCTTGTAATAGGAATAATTCTGTTTTTCCTCTCGACATCTGGGCATTGATTGCCCCGATATGCGGTTGATTGAACCCCAGTAATTCTGTAGTCATTTCTCTGTCTAAAGGGAAGGAGGTTCCATAACCAGCGCCGGAGCCCAATGGGTTTTTATTGGCCAATTGGTAAGCCGCTAAAAGCATTTCCAAATCTTCTGTTAAGGATTCTGCATAGGCTGCAAACCATTGTCCGAATGAGGCCGGCATGCCAATTTGTAAATGGGTATAACCGGGTAATAAATTTTTTTTATTTTTATCTGCTAATTCCAAGAGTTCATGGATTAGTGTTTCGGTTTTTGATGTTATTTCTTCAATCTGATCTCTCATGTAGAGTTTTAAATCTACCAAAACCTGATCATTTCTGGATCTCCCTGAATGAATTTTTTTTCCTAAATCCCCTAATTTTTCAGTAAGCATCATTTCTATTTGAGAATGCACATCTTCAACGCCTTCTTCAATGGTGAAATGGCCTTTTTCGATATTGGAATAAATGTGACCTAATTCTGCTTGAATTGCCTTCAATTCTGCAGGTTCTAATAAACCAATTTTTTCTAACATGGATGTATGGGCTAAGGAGCCCAAAACATCGTAGGGAGCTAAATCCAGATCGAATAATGGGTCATTCCCAATTGTAAAATCTTCGATGATCTTATTAATTTTGCTCGATTCCTTTTCCCAAATTTTTCCCATTGTTTTATTTTAGAATTTTAGAAATTAGATTTTTATATACCCTTACCCCTTCTTCCAATTCTTCCATTAAGATGAATTCATCTGCCGTATGCGAACGTTCTGATTTTCCAGGACCAATTTTTAAAGTTGGAAAGGGCATCAAAGCCTGATCCGATAAAGTGGGTGACCCATAATGACCTAGTCCGATTTCCTTTCCCGCTATAAATAGTGGATGATCCGATGATAATTTACTGGATTGTAACCTAATTGATCGAGGACGAAGTGCTGCTTTTAAATGATTCTGAAGAATTCCTAAAACCTCTTCCAAATGATATTCTTCATTAACTCTACAATCTATTGTATAATGGCATTCAGCGGGAATGACATTATGTTGGTCTCCGGCATGAATAATGGTAACTGTGCATTTTACTGGTCCCAATAAATCAGAAACCTTATCGAATCGGATATTTTTCATGTTTTGAATATCTTCCAAGGCTAAATCTATGGCATTGATTCCTTCGTTTCTGGCGGCATGTCCTGCCTGGCCGGTGCAAATGGCATCAATGACCATGAGGCCTTTTTCAGCTACCGCCATTTGGCAATCCGTAGGTTCTCCGACGATGCCAAAATCAATTTTTGGAAAATTAGGGTCATTTAAGACCAATTCAATGCCATTTTTTCCTGAAATTTCTTCTTCTGCGGAGGCCACCAAAAGGATATTAAAGGGAAAATTTTCCTCGTATAAATCCACGAAACTTTGAATTAAACAGACCAAGGAGGCTCCGGCATCGTTGGAACCCAATCCAATCAATTTATTCCCTTCTATAGTTGGCAGGAAAGGATCTTTGGTCCAGGCTGCTTTGGGTTTTACCGTATCATGATGTGAATTTAATAGGAGATTGGGTTTTGCAGGGTCAAAAAATTTATTTTTTACCCAAATATTATTGCCAATTTGGTGGGTAACTATTCCTTGAACCTCAAAAAAATCTTGGATAATCTTCGCCGTACCATTTTCTTCTTTGGAAAAGGAAGGTGTTTTGATTAGATCGAATAAGAGTTCTTTTGCCTGCATATTACAAATATAATCAAAGTATTGTTAAATGGTAATTGTTTACTAGGTGGGTGCATTCGGAATATTCTCGGAATGTTGTATTTTCAACAACTGTTTTCTTATTGAATAAGAGTGCCAGTAAGGGCATTTAATTCTTCTGAAGAGCAGATACGAACAGACTTGACGCCATCCTTTAGCGCTTGGAAGGCATTGTCCAGTTTGGGAATCATTCCAGCAGTAATGATGCCTACTTCTTTGAAATTTTGGTAAGAATCTTGGTTGAAATGAGGAATCACCGATGCTTCATTTTCTGGGTCAGCCAGGACACCTTTTTTTTCAAAGCAGTAGGTTAGTTTAACCTCGAAATTCTTTGCAAGGGCAACTGCTAAGGATTGGGCGATTGTATCGGCATTGGTATTCAAAATTTGCCCTGCTTTATCGGAGGTCAGGGGTGCAATCACCGGACTTAGCTTGGCATCCAATAATATTTGGAGGATATTCTCTTGAACTGAAACGATATCACCCACTAAACCGAAGTTGATGGGTTGAGCTTCTCTTTTTTTGGAAAGGATGATTTGTCCATCCATTCCTCCCAGGCCAATAGCATTGGTTCCTAGGGCTTGTAATTGGGAAACGATATTTTTATTTACGAGGCCGCCGTAGACCATGGTAACTATTTTAAGCATTTGGGGGTCTGTCACCCTTCTTCCATCGATCATTATTGCTTCAATACCCATTTGAGCGGCCATTATGGTGGCGATTTTACCACCACCGTGCACCAGCATTTTATAGCCTGCCATAGAGGAAAAATCCTTTAAAAAATTGGAAAGTTTTTGGGGGTCATCAATGACGTTCCCGCCAATTTTTATAATATTTAAAGGAATTTTGGAGTTCATTTTAGAATAAATAAGGGCTTTCAGATTTTAGCTGAGTTAGGAGCATTTGTTTTAGAACGACTTGTGCTGCCCATAATCTATTTCCGGCTTGTTGAATAACGATGGATTGGTCTGAATTTAAAACAGCATCTTCTACGACCACGTTTCTTCTGACAGGAAGACAATGCATGAATTTGGCCTGATTGGTAAGATTCATTTTTGCTTGGGTAATTTGCCAATCTTTTTTTACTTCTAAGATTTTACCATAATCTTTGTAAGAAGACCAGTTTTTAGCATAGATAAAATCCGCCCCTTCAAAAGCTTTTTCTTGATTGTATTCGATATTAACGCCTTGTGTAAATTCTTCATTTAGTTCATAACCCTCTGGTTGGGTAATGGTAAAGTCTACGTTTGCGTGCGACATCCATTCGGCAAAGGAATTAGAGACGCACTGGGGTAAGGCTTTAATATGTGGGGCCCAGGTAAGGACAACTTTGGGTTTTTTTACTTTTTTATATTCTTCAATCGTGATTAAATCGGTTAAAGATTGTAGCGGGTGTCTGGTGGCAGATTCTAGGGAAATAATAGGTTTACCCGTATATTTCAGGAATTGATTTAAAATTGTTTCGGAATAATCTTCCTCTCTATCTTTCAAGCCGGGGAA
>CAZXZK010000037.1:12807-13155 GCA_964645295.1 uncultured Cytophagales bacterium
TAATCCAAGGGTTTTGTTCTTCCCAATATGCTTATCTGAAAAAGGAGATTTTTTCATCATCAAGGCCTCAGAAACTAACTGAGGAACATTGTAAACGTCTTTATAGGATGTGAAATTTTTCATTATTCAAAGATAATTCTTTTTTCCAAAATTCAATATTCTCTTCTTGCTTAATCCTTTCAAATTGATTTTTAATTAAGACTTTTTTTGAGTTTAAATTATTTTGGAAAGTTTTGGCGGTGATATTTTTAAGGTTGGGATCTTGGCTTGCCCATTCAATCATTCGGGCTGCGGCTTCAGTGGCATAGCCAAAATTTCGAAATTTTTTATCGATAAAATAGCCTATTT
>CAZXZK010000037.1:13165-19227 GCA_964645295.1 uncultured Cytophagales bacterium
TCATTTTCACCATCTACATTGGCAGGGCCATTAAAACCGATACCGCCGATGGATTGACTGGAGGATTTGAGAATAATTTCCCAATTGGTAAACCAACAAAATTGGATTGGATTAGTTTTAGTATGAATAGACCAAAAATTTCTGAGAGCATGATTGGTTTCTTTTAAGTAATAATCTTCTATATTCCAAGGATTTGGTTTTAGATTGAGGAGTTTTTCTAATTCATTTCTACCCAAATTTTTCCATATAGAGAGCATTTCATAATCCAATGGAATGAATTGAAGACGTTCTGAAAAGATTTTAATCATTTCTTAATAAATGTTAAAAATTAGACTATAACTACAAATTGTTTGTTTTGGTCGCAAAAATGAAATTAACTATAAAAGTAGAATTAATTTTGGACTGTAAAAAATATATCATTGAATGAAAAAGTTATTAGTAGTATTATTTGTTTTCTTAAGTAGCACTTTATTAGCACAAAATTTTAATAGGGGTGGAGGTGATGCACCCCAAAGGAGAACCACGGAATCTAGTTTAGATGATTTAAGCAGTAGTTTAGATGGGAAAGCCAAAATTATTGGTTATGCTTTAGATTCTGCGGCTAATATTCCAGTAGAATTCGCAGCAGTTGCCTTGATCGATAAAAAAACCAATCAGCCCATTGATGGGACAACGACTGATGAGGTAGGTAAATTTGAAATCAGCAAAATTCCATTAGGAGAATTTAAGATTGTGGTAAGTTTTGTGGGATATCAGACCAAGACTTTGGAATTTGAGATAAAGGAAAAAAGACAAACCATCGATTTTGGTATTATTCATTTGCCAATGTCTACTACTTTATTGGCGGAGGTAACCGTGGAGGGGAAGAAACCGATGATAGAGGAATTAGTAGACCGGACGGTTTATAATGCGGAGAATGATGAAACGAATAAGGGGGGTGATGCCACAACTGTTTTGGCCAAGGTACCGATGTTGTCGGTGGATTTGGATGGGAATGTAAGCTTGAGGGGTTCCTCGAACATACGTGTTTTAATTAATAATAAGCCTTCGACGATTATGGCTTCCAGTGTTGCAGATGCTTTGAAGCAAATCCCTGCGGAAATGATAAAGTCGGTAGAGGTGATTACCTCACCTTCATCTCGATATGATGCGGAGGGTTCTGCTGGCATTATAAATATTAATACTAAGAAAAATACACTACAGGGATTGACCTTAAATATCAATTCATCTGTTGGTTATCGGGGATCCAATTTGGGATTGAATGCAAATTTTAGAAGAAAAAATTGGGGTTTATCTGCCGGGGGTTGGGGAAGGAATTCGTATAATGTTCGTGGGGATTTTGAAAATAGTCAGATAACCATTAATCCTATCACGAATCAACAAGTTAATAATCTTCAGACCTCTAGTTCTTTGAATGCGGGTTTATTTGGGCGTTATAATTTTGGTTTTGATTGGGATATCAATAAAAATAATTATATCCTTATTAATTCAAGTATTGGGGCGAGAAATAATAATACGAAGCAATATGATTTAATGCAATATACGAATGGTGTCTTAAAGAATTCAAGAAATACTTATAATGACAGTGAATCAGAGAATATTGATTTTAATTTCAATTATACGCATATTTTTGATAAGCCTGGACATGAATTTAGTTTATTGGCGATGGTATCGAATGATAATCGGAGTAGTTCATTTTCGAATGATATTTTAAATTTAACGAATAGTGATTTGGTAAATAGTTCGATAAAAAATGACAATTTAGCTTTTGATAGGGAGGCTACAATTCAAGTGGATTACATCATACCAATCACGAAAACGCAATCATTTGAAGCTGGGGCAAAATATATTTATCGACTTTCAAATTCGGATTTTACTTCTTTTAGGAATTTAACAGGAAATGATGAAGCTGGCTATGTGATTGATCCGAATGCTAATTTGTCGAATGTATTTGATTACATTCAAAACATTGGTGCGGCATATAGCTCTTATACTTATTCAACCAAGAATAAGTGGACTTTCAAAGGAGGATTAAGATATGAATTTACGGAAATTGATGCTTCTTTTTTAAAGCTGGAGAATGGGGCGGATTTGACGATACCTTCCTATGGAATTTTGGTTCCTAGTGTCAATTTTTCTAAAAATTTACCCAAAGGAACTTGGAGATTTTCATTTAATCGAAGAATTCAAAGGCCATCGATTCGTTATTTAAATCCGAATATTGATCGGACGAACCCATTAAGAATTTCTACGGGTAACCCTAATTTGGATCCAGAATATGCGAATAATTTTGAAATAGGTTATAATCGATTAATTAAAGAAACCTATATATCTGCAGCGATATTTCACAGAAATACGACGGGTTCTATATCCAATATCTCTTATGTGGATACGACAACTGTTGATGGAAGGTTACAAGACATCATTATTTCTAGGCCCTTTAATATTGGATCAGAAAAGCGTTATGGAATGGATTTAAATTTAAATGTGAATTTAGCGAACAAATTCAGATTGGGTGGGGGTGCTGATATTGATTATGTAGATGTAAGTAATAATGATCCGGATCCGTCCAAAGTAGTAGGGAATAAAGGATTTTCCACTCGATTTAGGGCATTTGGATCGTATGAAATGGGAAAAGGTTATGGACTTCAATTATTTTCATATTACCGTTTGAGAGAGGTGAATCTTCAAGGATATTCGGGGGGATTTGGAATTTATAATTTATCTGTAAAGAAAGATATTAATGAGAAAAAGGGTAGTATTGGAATTGGGGTAGAAAATTTCTTACAAAATGGGATGCGAGTGATAAGTGAAACACAATCTACTTTTATCAATAATAAGAATGTAAATATTAATTATAATTTTAATATTCGAGTTAATTTCTCTTATCGATTAGGCAAAATGAGTTTTGATGAGCCAAGAAGAAAAAGAAGATCGATCAATAATGATGATCAAAAAGGAGGGGGTGAAGAAAATGCTCAGGCTCAGCAACCACAAGGAAGATAGGATAGTTCATCATTTATTTCTTTCGATTGTATAGGTAATGAGATTATCGAGTGAGGTGTTGAATTCGTTTTGAGGAAAGGTTTTTAAGATTTGACTTGCTTCATCGGCAAATTTTTTCATCCTTTGGGTGGCATAATCAATGCCGCCCATTTTTTTAACAAATTCAATAACCTCGGTAATTTTTGCTTTGCTATGAGTATGATGTCTGATGATATCGATGATATAGTTTTTTGTTTTTTTGTCGGTTTGATTAAGGGCATAGATAAGGGGGAGGGTCATTTTCTTTTCCTTAATATCGATGCCGGTAGGTTTACCAATGGCTTGGTTTCCATAATCGAATAAATCATCTTTTATTTGAAAGGCAATTCCTACTTTTTCTCCAAATTCTCTTGCTTTTAGAATTATTTCTGGTTGAGCGTCTGAGGAAAGGGCACCAACTTCGCAACAAGAGGCTATTAAAGTAGCTGTTTTTTTTCTGATGATTTCAAAATATATATCTTCTGTGATATCTAATTTTCTTGCTTTTTCGATTTGTAATAATTCGCCTTCGGACATCTCTTTTACGGCCTTGGAGACGGCTTCCAGGAGATCAAAATCTTTATGATCAACCGAGAGTAATAAACCTTTGGATAATAAATAATCACCTACTAAAACAGCAATTTTATTTTTCCAGATGGTATTAATGGAGAAGAAACCTCTTCTATGGGAAGCCTCATCTACGACATCATCGTGAACGAGTGTGGCGGTGTGCAAAAGTTCTATCAAAGCAGCCCCTCGATAAGATTTTTCTTTTATTTCACCAAAGCAACCAGCGGTTAAGAAGACAAACATGGGGCGCATTTGTTTACCTTTTCGTTGAACGATATAGTTCATGATGGTATCTAGGAGCATGACCTTTGTTTTCATGAACCCTTTGAATTTATCTTCAAAGGATTTCATTTCTTTATTAATTGGTGCTTGAATATTTTTTAGTGAAATGGTCATTGATTATATTTAGAATCTAAATTTCGTAAATTAATTATGAATAAAAAAATTTTGGTTTTGGCAGGAGGGAATGTCAAAGCCGCCTTTCAAGCTGGCGTTATTAAAGCCTTATTTGATGGAGGGTATGTACCCGAAGCCATATACGGGATTTCAGCAGGAAGTTTAAATGCCACTTTTATAACTAACCAAATTGGAATTCAAAAGTTTCGAAATCGAGAAATTTCTTATCCTTTATGTGGGAAGATTCTTTATGGGTTTTGGGAAAATGAGGTGACCTCTCCGGATAAACTGTGGACGAAGCAATCTTTATTTCGATTAGGTTGGAGTGCTTTTCAGAAAAAATTTCAAGGATTAGTCAGGATTGACCCTTTGAAATCAGTTATTGATCGTTATGCTTCTAGGGAGTATTTGGAAATTTCGCCCTTAGATTTAAAAATTGGAGCGGTGGATATTTTAGATGGGAAAATAAAGTATTTTGATAAAAGCGATGAGCATTTTTTTGATTATTTGGTAGCTTCCTGCAGTGTACCTATTTTAATGCCCATTAAGCATGTGGATAAAATTCCTAAGGAGTCTTATTATGATGGGGGATTGCGGGATGTTGCACCGATTAAACAAGCGATTTTGGATGGGGCAGATGAAATCGTTTGTATTGCCAATCATGGTGAAAGGATAGATGGAGGAGGCTTTAATACAGGAAATTTATTGGATATTGTGGATCGGGTGATGGATATTGCAGTTAATGAAATTTTGAATGCTGATATCAATGAGGCTAAATTAATGATTGAAGTAAAAAATTCGAAGTCAAAAAATAAAACCAAACTAACCATAATAAGACCTTCTCAATCCTTTCAAATAATTATGGATCAATTTACTTCAAAAGAAATAACCCAACTTTTGGAGATGGGTTATTCGGAGGGTTTGAATTATTTTCAAGAATTAGGTCTTAAACGGACATAATATCTTTTTCTTTTTCGACGAAAATTTTATCGATTTTAACAATATAGGAATCGGTCAGGCCTTGAATATCATCTTCTGTATTTTTAATTAGGTCTTCGGAGACGCCGTCGCCTTTTAATTTTTTAATATGGTTATTGGCATCCTGACGGGCATTTCTAATATTTACTTTTGCTGTTTCAATTTCTTGTTTAACTTTTTTCACGATTTCCCTCCTTCTATCTTCGGTCAGTGGGGGAATATTCAGTCGGATTAGTTCACCGTCATTAACGGGGTTTAAGCCAAGATTTGAATTTCGAATAGCTTTTTCAATTTCTTGGATAAGGGATTTTTCAAAAGGTTTTATGGCGATGGTTCTTGCATCTGGGGTACTCAGAGAAGCGGTAGAATTGATGGGAGTCATCATGCCATAATATTCTACTTGAAGACCGTCTAACATGGTGGTGCTTGCTTTTCCTGCTCTAATTTTGGTTAGTTCGATGGTTAGGTGTTTGATGGCCCCTTCCATGGTTTCTTTTGCTGCTTCTAAATAAAATTCTAATTCTTCCATGATCGATTAACTGATTAATGTTCCTATTTCTTCACCCATCACTAATTTTTCAAGGTTATGTTTTTTGTTCATATCAAAAACAATGATTGGAACATTATTTTCTTTGCAAAGGGTGAAGGCTGTTGTATCCATGATTTTTAAATTTTTCTGGATGGCTTCTGAAAAAGTCAAACTAGCAAATTTGGTTGCTGAGGGGTCTTTTTCAGGATCTGCGGAATAAACGCCATCGACTCTTGTTCCTTTTAGGACCACATCTGCTTCTATTTCAATGGCTCTTAGCGAGGCGGTGGAGTCGGTTGTAAAATAAGGATTACCGGTGCCGGCCCCAAAGATTACGATTCTTCCTTTTTCTAGGTGGCGCATGGCTCTTCTTCGGATAAAAGGTTCACAAACAGCTTCCACTTTGATGGCGGTCATTAAGCGGGTATACAGTCCGATTTTTTCCAATGAGGCCTGGATAGCCATTCCATTGATAACAGTGGCTAACATTCCCATATAATCTCCTTGAACACGATCTTTGCCATCATCACCTTGTCGGCCCTGGTGCTCTACGCGGTCTACACCA
>CAZXZK010000038.1:0-19174 GCA_964645295.1 uncultured Cytophagales bacterium
TCATTTTTTTAAAAATTTAGTGCTTAGTCCTCAAGATGAAAAAATTGCCAATAGAATTTTGGTAGAAATTCAAAATCGTTTACGATTTTTGGAAATGGTTGGATTGGGATATTTAACACTCAACCGATTAAGTTCTAGCCTATCTGGTGGGGAATACCAACGAATTAAACTGGCAACTTCTTTAGGATCTGCCTTGGTGGGCTCTATGTATATCTTAGACGAACCAAGCATTGGGTTACATCCAAGAGATACCGAACAATTAATTGGTGTATTAAAGAAATTAAAATCCTTAGGTAATACAGTAATTGTGGTTGAACATGAGGAGGAAATCATGAAATCGGCAGATCAGATAATTGATATTGGTCCTGCCGCGGGAAATCATGGTGGTCAATTGGTATTTCAAGGATCGTGGAGAAATGCGAATTCAAGTGACTATCCAGATTCGAATACCTTACGGTTTTTAAGGGGTGAGGATCCTGTTCTATTACCTAAGAATAGACGTAAGCCTTTATCTTATATAAGCGTTCATGGTGCCACAGAAAATAATTTGAAAAATATTGATGTTAAAATTCCACTTGGAATCATGAATGTGGTAACGGGAGTTTCTGGATCGGGGAAATCGACCTTGGTACGAAAAATTCTCTTTCCTGCCCTATCAAGACATTTAGAAATTGGTACGGAGGAAGTTGGTAAATTCCGTGAATTAGGTGGTTCATTGAAAAAAATTCAGCATGTGGAAATGGTAGACCAACAACCTATCGGAAAATCTTCCCGTTCAAATCCAATTACCTATATCAAAGCCTATGACCAAATTAGACAGGTATATTCCGAACAACCATTGTCAAAAACAAGGGGGTATAAACCTGCCCATTTCTCTTTTAATGTAGATGGGGGAAGGTGTGAAACCTGTCAAGGAGAAGGAGAAACTACCATAGAAATGCAATTTATGGCTGACCTGCGATTGGAATGCGAATCGTGTAAGGGTGCTCGATTCAAGCAGGAGATTTTAGACATCGAAATTGATGGGAAAAACATTGCAGAGGTATTGAATATGACGGTGGATGAAAGCATGGAATTTTTCTTAAAGAATCTTCCTAAAATTGCTGAGAGAATTGCGCCACTCCAACAAGTTGGCTTAGGTTATGTTAAACTAGGTCAATCTTCCAATTCTTTATCGGGAGGAGAAGCTCAGCGAGTTAAATTAGCCTCTTTTTTCGGTAAAGGTAATCAGCATAAAGGAAAAACCTTATTTATTTTCGATGAGCCAACCACTGGTTTACATTATTATGATATTAAGCGATTACTAAAGGCTTTTCAAGATTTAGTGGAGCAAGGTGATACGGTCTTAATTATTGAACATAATTTAGAAATTATCAAATGTGCTGACCATATCATTGACCTTGGCCCGGAGGGTGGCGATAAAGGCGGAAAAATATGTTTTGAGGGTATTCCTGAAGATTTAGTTAAATTAAAAGATAATATTACTGGAAAGTATTTAAAAGAAAAATTAACTTAAATCATGAATCTTCAAAATTCCCTTTCTGATATGTTCCAAGGTATGCCTTTTTTTATACCAGAGCTTCTCATGTTATCGTGGATTTTGATCATCACTCTTTTTGAACTCTTTATTAGGAAAGCCGATGAAAAATCACAGTCAAATTATCGTTTTTTTATCGCTTATTTAGGGATATTTTTCACCCTTATTTTCAGTTTTCAACGCAGTGAACTGAATTATTATGGTCCTTTAGGTAAAAATTTATTTCTATTAAGTCCTGATTATTATCAATTTTCAAGCCTGATTATTGGAGGAGGAATTTTACTTTTGATCTTTACTCAATTAATAAAAAAGAACCTGCTTTTTGAAGAGCTAATTTCTTTTTGGACAATATTAATGGGGGGCTTATTCACGGCCTGTAGTGCCCATTGGTTAACAGCCTTATTAAGTATTGAAACCATGACCTTGGGTACTTACGGATTAATAGCCATTCAAAAAACTAAAATGTCCTATCGGGCCTTGATACCTTATTTATTTTTGGGTTTGACGATGACAGCCATCCTGATTTATGGTATCTCTTTGATTTATGGATTTACTGGAACCTTAGAAATATTGGGCAATGAATTTAGCAGGGGATTTGGAAATAATCGGATAATTGGAACCATCGGGATTAGTATGGTAGGATTAGCCTTTTTATTTAAAATGGCAATTGTGCCGGCACATCCTTGGGTACCGGAGGTCATAGAAACTCTACCAGCACAGTGGATGACCTTATTAACGACTATTCCAAAATTGGCGATTGGTTTTTTAGGGATTAGAATTCTCCAAAACCTCCATCTCCCCTATTTAGAAGCACTTATTATTCTTACTATCTTAACCATGGCCTTAGGAAATTTTGGTGCCTTAAGACAACGAAATACCAAAAGATTATTAGCCTATTCTAGTATTGCCCACGGGGGTTTTATGGCAATGGTTTGGATAAACCCAAGCCTAGAGGCTTATGACCTTTTATTTTTCTATGGAATGGTCTATTTTTTAGCTTCTTTATTAGGTTTCTTTTTATTGGATAGGCCACAAAAAGATTATCAAGAAAATGATTTATCTGAATATGCAGGATTAGGAACGGAAAATTGGAGTTATGGGTTATTGGTGGTCATCGCCATGATTGGATTAATTGGTTTTCCTCCGGCCCCTAGCATTTGGGCTAAAATAAGTTATTTTAGTTTTATTTGGAATTTCTATACGGAAAATGGAAATCCACTTATCATGATTTTATTTATCATTTCCATATTATTCACGGCAATTTCAGTATTTTATTATTTAAGAATACCCTATCAATTATTTCTTAAAAAATCAGATGGGAAAAATCGCCAATTAATCCCTGTAAAAAATCAGCAATTTATTTTTTGGATTTTAGCCATTCTATTTTTAGGGATATTTTTATTCCCAAAAATTTAAAAAATAATTAGTTTCAAAAAATAAATTACTTAATTTTGTTTGAAATTGGTCATCGTTATTTAGCTAATGTCTGAATCCATCAAACACGAATGCGGCATCGCCCTAATTCGACTTCGAAAGCCGTTCGAATACTATCTAGAAAAGTATCAAACTCCCTCTTATGGATTATCCAAACTCTATCTTATGATGGAAAAGCAAGTAAATAGAGGACAAGATGGAGCGGGAATAGCCAATATAAAAATTGATGTAGATCCTGGAAAGAGGTATATTTCTCGTTACCGATCTGTGGAGGATGCTCCAATCCAAGACATCTTTGGAAAAATTAATAAAAAATTCAGAAAAGCTTATAAAATTATTAAAGAAACCAGACAAGAGACGGGAATAGATTATTCTAAGGATGCTCAGTGGTGGAAAGACAATGTAGCTTTTACGGGAGAGGTTTTATTAGGACATTTAAGATACGGTACACACGGAAGAAATGAAATTGAAAATTGTCATCCAATGCTTCGCCAGAATAACTGGAGAAACAGAAACCTGGTAATGGCAGGAAATTTCAATATGACGAATGTGGATGAATTATTTGACCGACTAGTTTCCCTTGGGCAGCATCCGAAGGAAAAAGTGGACACGGTAACGGTGATGGAAAAAATCGGGCATTTCTTAGATGAAGAAAATAATAAGCAATTTTTAAAATTCAAGGATCAATATGAAAATCCTGAATTATCGGATATTATAGCCGACCATATAGATTTAAAATCAGTATTAGAAAAATCTTGTAGGGATTTTGATGGAGGCTATGCCATGGTTGGGATGACAGGGTATGGAGCTTCTTTTGTAGCGAGAGATCCTGCTGGAATTCGTCCGGCTTATTATTATGCCGATGAAGAGGTGGTTGTGGTAGCCTCTGAAAAGCAGGCTATCAAAACAAGTTTTAATTGCAATTATTCAGAAATTAAGGAAATTAATCCTGCACATGCCTTGATAATTGATCGTCATGGCGACTTTAATCAAGTCCAGTTTATTCAAGAATTACCTAAAAAATCCTGTTCATTTGAGAGAATTTATTTCTCAAGGGGGTCTGATCCAGATATTTATTCTGAAAGAAAAAAATTGGGTAGGTTATTGGTTCCTCAAATATTAGAGGAGGTAAACTATGATTTAAAGAATACGGTATTTTCTTATATTCCAAATACTGCCGAAACAGCCTTTTTAGGTATGATTGATGGTTTGGAAGATTATTTAGCCAAAGAAAGAAAAAAGGCTATCATGGAAGGACTTTTATTTGAGGATGATTTAGAGGAACTATTGACTTTTCGTCCACGGGTAGAAAAATTAGTTGCCAAAGATGTGAAGAAAAGAACCTTTATTACTTCGGATGCTGAAAGAGATGAAATGGTATCACAGGCCTATGATACGACCTACGAGGTAATCCATAAAAAGGTGGATTCGGTTGTTTTAATTGATGATTCGATTGTCAGAGGAACAACCCTTGAAAAAAGCATATTATCTTTAATTGATAAATTAGAGCCAAAAAAGATTGTCATTGTTTCATCTGCTCCCCAGATTCGATTCCCCGATTGTTATGGAATTGATATGTCGAAAATGAAGGAATTTGTAGCCTTTAGAGCAGCATTGCAATTGATTAAAGACAAAGGCTTGGAAGAAATGATGAGCGAAATCAACCTGAAATGCATCATGGCAGAAGAACAAGGTATTATCAAATCAGAAAATTTTGTAAAAGGAATTTACGATCAATTTACCTACGAGGAAATCTCTGAAAAAATTGCTCAAATTGTTCGTCCTAAAAAATTAAAAGCAGAACTTTCAGTCATTTTCCAAACAGTTGAAAATTTACACAAGGCTTGTCCAAACCATCTTGGAGATTGGTATTTTACAGGTGATTTTCCAACACCCGGTGGAAATAAAGTAGTCAATAAATCCTTTATGAATTTCATGAAAGGAGTAGAAGTCAGAGCCTATTAATCATCTTTTTGGTTATTCTTATCAGTTAAAAGCTTGACAATAAACAATAAATCATCTAATTTTCAATTAGGGGAGGTGGGGCATTATTTTTTCCCTTCGCATTTTTTTAAATTATTCGCAAGAAAAAAACTGATAAAATGTTCCTTAAAATTTCATTTATAAACTTTTTGGTTGGAATACTTTCCTTTCCAGGATTTTCACAAAAATTAAACGCAAACTTAATCTATTCTGAAAAGATGAGTTCTAGAGCTCTTTTCTTAGATGGAAATAGAATTTGGTTTGGAATGGACAAAGGGAGATATGGTTACTATGATGAAAACATCGATACGACCCATCTATTTAAAAGTAGCTATATGTCTGATAAAACAGAAATTCGATCCATTGCAGGAAATGAGGAATTCATTTTTTTATTATCAGTTGGAAACCCTGCCACCTTAACGCGAGTAAATAAAAAAACCTTAAAAGAGGAATTGGTTTATTCAGAAGTAAGCGAAAAAGTATTTTATGATAGCATGCATTTTAAGGATAATCAAACAGGATTTGCAATGGGAGACCCCACAGATGAATGTCTATCAGTGCTGAAAACAAAAGATTTTGGTTATCATTGGGAAAAATTACCCTGTAGCCAATTACCTAATGTGGTTTCAGGTGAAGCCGCTTTTGCGGCAAGCAATACCAATCTAAAAGTGATAGGTTCTAAAATTATTTTAGCTTCAGGAGGAAAAAAATCGAGAGTCTTTATCTCTGACAATGAAGGTAATACATTTAGTGATTTTGAAACTCCTCTCATCCAAGGAAAAACCATGACAGGCATTTTCACAATGGATTTTTATAATGAAAAAATTGGTATCATTGCAGGGGGAGATTATGAAATACCAGAGGAAAATAAGGGAAATTTGGCTCTTACGAAAGACGGTGGAAAAACCTGGAAATTAATTTCTGAAGGAAAAGGGCCAGGCTATATTTCTTGTATTCAATTTATCCCTAACTCAAAAGGAAAAAAACTCATTTCTGTGGGTGCCACAGGAGTCTATTTTTCAAAAAATACCGGAAAAACCTGGAAAAAATTATCAAATATCCAAAATATCTATTCCATTAAATTTAAAGGGAAAAATACTTTTTATGGTGCTGGTAATTCCATCTGGTTATTTAACTTATAATAATAAATCAAATACAATAATAGGATAAAGGCAATAAGCATGATCCATCGATCAATATTTTTCTTCATGTTGGTTAGGTATAAAATGATTCCTAAATTAATGCTTTCCTAATAAATTACCACCACAGATCCACGTTTATTTTGTTCTCCCAATTCTGGAAAATCAATTGATTCATAGACCACCTCCCAAACATAGGTATCTTGTGGTACTAATTTACCTCCATATTTACCATCCCATGAATAATCTTTAAAATCCTCATCAGAATGATTGAATTTGGTCAAATCATCCACCTTTGACTCAAATAGCTTCTCTCCCCATCGATTATAAATACGAAAATATTTAATGATTGTTCGATTTGCCCCATCATAAAACCTAGAAGGAATTGAGTTTGGAATCGTTCTTAAAGATATATCCTGGTTGATATTGCCCCAGTTCCAAGTAGGATATAATACATCATTATTTCCGTCTCCATTCGGACTAAATACATTAGGCATAATAATTTCAGGCAAACATTTATCTCCAACCAGATAGGTGGAATCTACCGTACAATTATAATCATCCGAAATGAGTACCCGATATTCACCAGCTGCATTCACATCCACAAAAAACTGATTATTATTGGTGGTGATAATATTCCCATTTATGGTAGACCAATCATAATTCAAATCAACCGTTTCATCAAAAACCTGCAACCTTGTTTGCGGATTAGCATCATCCATACATAGATACCAATTATCTGATTGAGGAAGTTTTTGAGTGGTATAAAATTGAATCGTCGTTCCTTGGGTATTAACACACCCTGTTTCAAGATCCGTTAAGGTTAATTCTATTTTTAAAGGCTCCGCATTATAAGGAATTTCAAGCTTAGAGGTAGAATCACCTGTACTCCAAGCATAGCTTAAAAATGGTAATTTTGGAACCCCAAGATTGATCGAATCAGGAATCGGATATAAAATTGATGGTATTTCTATTCCAACAGAATCAATAATATAAGAAGAAAAATTACAGGTTCCACCAGAGGTTCCAAGGATATTATTATAAATCTTATTGATATTTTCTTTTAGCCTAAAGGGCCTTAAAGTTTGTATATAAAAAACCTGAGCATCCAATAAATACCCTTCTGCTCTCATGGCAGGATCTTGATCCACACATTCATTCCAAATATGAGCCACTACCACATAATAGCCAGTAGGATTATCCTCTATCCCATCCCCATCAAAATCTTGAATTGGAAAATTATATTTCATTTGATTGACATTGATCAATTGATTGATATTATTCCCAATACCCCCAGGTATATTCACCTGAGTCTTAGTATCGGTAAATATCGGTTGCCCTAAAGTTGGATCCACGACAATTACTCCATTGTCGTTATAAAAAGGACTTAAATTAGTCGATACTGAGGCACGGTAAATTTCCCACTTGACTTTCGTATTTTTTTTATCCTGACAAAGATCCTGATTCATTTTAAATACAAAATCCAATCCCTTACATTCCACTTCAATTTGAGGACCTCCTCCTCCATCATTATTATTTACGGTATTTGGAATACCATATCCGAGTGTTTTGGATACCTTAAATTCATTGAATTGATAATCCAGATCAATAAAATCTTGGGGATTCCCCGAAAGACGCTGGTTAGGCTTTCCTATGGTGGCATAAGCCCTTTCTCCTTTAACGGAAATAAATAGTTTAGCTTGATTTACCGGGTCATAACCCATGGCACCAAATTCTCCAGAACCGGCACGAGCAATCAACTGCCTCGTTCCTTCAATATCAGATGCTGTGGTATCGATAAAAAATTGAAATAATTCAGAATTTACTCCATTCGTACTTATATATAATAAACTTCCATCCGGAGAAAACTCCACCCCATAGGCCGTTGGCCCGACGGTCAATTGAGTAATTTCTTTTGGTGGAGATGCCGCCATATCAAAAATTGTTACCTGATTATTTCCCGAAACAACGGCTAATTTAGAATTATCTCGGGAAAATTTTGCCGTGCCTTCTTGAGAATTAATGGGACTAGGAAGTGGTGTTACAATCGCCCGAGAAATGCCTGATTGATCAAAAATATAGGTTCGCATATTCTTACCATCCGCATCAATACTGATTAATCCAAATCCTTCTTGGTAGGTTTGAACGAGAATTTTCTCCTGACTCGGCAAGGATTGTAATAAGCGGTTTTTTACTAAAATACCCCCCTTTCCTGAGGAATCAGATAAATCTACGATGGAATAATATAATTGAATATTCCCATTACCATCCTTTCTGGACGTTATGATATAATAATCCGATGAATTACATCCTTTACACGATTTTTTGGGGAAAATGACCGTTCCTTGATCAATAGTAATATCCCCATTTAAATCATTTGCCAAGACCCTGCCTTGATTATTCACCAGGGTTTGTCCGTTCGTATTCAAGGCTCCATGAATATATTTGGCTCCTTTGATCCGAAAGGGATAATAGGCAATTTGGGCAGGGGCTTCATAAGGTCCTTGTTCCGAACTTGGCAATCGGCCATCCCCCGGGAAAATGACCTTTAAGCTATCTCCTAAATTCCATTGTGGAGATTGAACATTGGCACTAGTACCCCCCGAAGTACCATTTCCATTTTGATTGGGGTCAAAAGCATTCGGATAAGAACCACATATTGTCACCTCCGTAGAAGATTCCGTATAGCAACCAGAACTGTCATTGGCAAAAACCTTAACAGAATAACATCCCTCTTTATCTACGGTAATATCACGGCTTGTTTCCCCATTTGGAAACCATCGAAAATCATTCGAACTGATTGTTAGGGGTAACCTCAAGGTATAAGTATCCCCCGTACATAGTTCTTTGGTGCTGTCCGTTAATCGAAAACTAGGAGCTTGTCCAATGATTACTTCTTTGGAATAAATACTAGAATCTACTTTTCCCGGAGAAACCACTTTCAATCGAACAAGGCGCTTCCCTGGGCTTGTATAAGAATTGATACCTGTACGATTTGCAGGAGAAGCCGCTGTAAATCCTCCTCCGAAATCCCAAGCAAAGGAATATCCAGGCCCATAAGCAGAATCTGGTTCAAAAATCGTATTTGCCATCAATGGAGCCATCGTGGAACTACCAGAACCCGCTGAACAAGAATC
The DNA here is from genome assembly GCA_964645295.1 of uncultured Cytophagales bacterium. Classification (GTDB taxonomy): domain Bacteria; phylum Bacteroidota; class Bacteroidia; order Cytophagales; family Spirosomataceae; genus CAZVFE01. The sequence continues at coordinate 9,231 of CAZXZK010000038.1, forward strand.
AATACAATTATTTCGATAGGAAAACTGGGCCAAAGAACTTTGACAAATTAAAAAAAATATCAAAAACCCTTGTATTTTTTTAACCACCTCTGACGTTATTGATTATGAAAATAAACGTTTGAAATTACCAAAAATTATTGGATATTATAAACATTTAGTATATTTGATGCCCGAATTTTAAGAAAATGAGGCAATATTTAATTCGTATTGGAATAGTAATGATGGCTTTTTTCTCTTTTCAGTTAAAGGCCCAAGACCCTCAATTTTCTCAAAATTACGCCATCCCAAATTTAATCTCACCCGCCTTTGCAGGTTTAGAAGGACGATCAAAAGTCAATTTTCTCTACCGAAACCAATGGCCAAATCTTTCCTCCAATTATGTTTTTTCCGGCTTATCACTGGATTTAGCCCTTGAAAGATTTCAATCTGGCCTCGGATTAATATTGACGAATGATACCCAATTTTCGAATTTAGTAACTAATTCGGCAGGCCTACAATATGCTTATCATTTAAATTTAGATGGAAATTCAACCCTATCCATGGGAATTTCTGGAGCTTATGTTTCAAGAAAAATTGATGGTAATGGTTTTTTCTTTCAAGATCAAGCCAGAAATATCATTCTCGGAGATCGGCCAGGTATCTCCACCGATCCGATTCTTTACCAATTATTAAATTCAAAAAATTATATCGATCTAGGCTCAGGGGTTCTCTACACGAATCAAAATTCATGGTTTGGATTATCCGTTCAACATTTAAATCAAGCCAATCAATCCTTAAGTGAATTTTACCCAAATAGGCTATCACCCAAGTTTTCTCTTCAAATGGGAACCAAAATTCTCTTAGAAGATTCATTTTATGAGCCCGGCAATGTTCAAGCACAAAATATTGAAAAAAGTATTTCACCCGTCCTACATTTTAAAAAACAAGGAAATTTTACTCAAATGGATATAGGTACCTATTTTAACTATGCCCCTTTAATCTTGGGCGCTTGGTATAGAGGCTTGCCCATTCAAACAACTGGTAGTGTTCGAGATCAAAAAATTGAATCCATCATTTTATTGGCTGGTTATCGTAAAGATAATTTTTCCATCGGATATTCCTATGATTTAACCCTTTCCAACCTGGGGCCAAGTACGGGTGGAGCTCATGAATTATCCATCGCTTATCTATTCGATATCAATATCCTTCCCAAAAAATTAAATGGATCTCGACTAAGAAAAAGATCATTGGCCTGTCCGAAATTCTAATATTTCCAAGTTTTTGATATTCTAAAGAATTCCTTTGAAAATATCAATTTCTTCAAACAAAAACTCCCAAATTTTGGTTAAATTTAGGGCGGGTGGTGGTGGCAAAAATGAGGCAGCAAAGAGTAACCGTTAAATTACCCATAAAATGATTTTAATCTATCTTTCCCTTTGGTTTGGAACCTTCCTCTTCATGGAAGCTTTCGCTTGGTTTACCCATAAATATATCATGCACGGAATCATGTGGAATTGGCATCATTCCCACCATAACCACCATCAAAATATCCTAGAAAAAAACGACCTCTTCTCCGTCATTTTTGCTATCGTCTCAACCAGTACCATCATCATAGGTGCAGAATCCCCCACTTTCTGGTACCTTCTTTGGATCGGCCTAGGAATCGCCACCTATGGTATTTTCTATTTCATCTTTCACGATATTATCGTTCACCGCCGAATAAAAATTAAATTTAAATCCAAAAACTCCTATATCAACCGCCTTATCAAAGCACATTATATCCACCATACCGTCCATACCAAAGAAGGCGCCGAAGCATTCGGCTTCTTATATGCCTTAAAAAAATACGAGAAAAAATAATCCTTTTTCGTATTTTTGTGGTTCGTTTGAAAAAATTAAAGCATGAGCCCCATCGAAAAAAATTATTCCCCCCAGGATATTGAAGATAAATGGTATCAATTTTGGTTAGAAAATAAGTACTTTTCATCAAAACCAAATCCCCAAAAACAAGCCTATACCATCGTTATTCCTCCCCCAAATGTGACAGGAGTTTTACATATGGGACATATGCTAAATAATACCATTCAAGATATTCTCATTCGAAGAGCTCGGATGCAAGGCAAAGAAGCCTGTTGGGTGCCCGGTACAGACCACGCCTCCATCGCTACCGAAGCAAAAGTAGTGGCCATGCTAAAAGAAAAAGGGATTGAAAAAAAAGATATCAGCAGAGAAGAGTTCCTAAATTATGCCTTTGAATGGAAAGATAAATACGGCGGAATCATCCTCGAACAATTAAAAAAATTAGGCGCCTCCTGCGATTGGGATCGTACCCGATTCACCATGGAACCTAAATTATACGAGGCCGTAATCGATACCTTCGTTAGACTTTATAATAAAGGCCTAATCTATCGAGGTGTTAGAATGGTTAATTGGGACCCTCAAGGAAAAACCGCCCTTTCAGACGAAGAAGTAATCCATAAAGAAGTAAACGCACAACTACATTATATTAATTATCCGCTTTCGGATGGATCTGGAGGAGTAACGATTGCCACTTCTCGTCCTGAAACCATCATGGCCGACGTGGCCATCTGTATCAACCCAGCAGACGAAAGATACAAAAATTTACACGGCAAAAAAGTAAAAATTCCTCTGATCAATAGAGAAATCCCCATCATCCTAGATGATTATGTCGCCCTAGACTTCGGTACCGGTTGCCTAAAAGTAACCCCCGCCCATGATTTAAATGATTATGAACTCGGCATCAAACATCAATTAGAGGTAATTGATATTTTAAACGATGATGGTACCCTAAACGAAAAAGCAGAAATTTTCGTTGGAATGGATCGCTTCGCCGCTAGAAAAGCCATCGTTGCTCAATTAAAACAAGAAGCTTATTACGAAAAAACCGAAGACTATAAATCCTCCGTTGGAACATCCGAAAGAACCGGCGCTGTTATCGAACCAAAACTTTCCATGCAATGGTTCCTGAAAATGGAAGATTTATCCAAGCCAGCTTTGGAAAATGTCATGAATGACACTATCCAACTCCACCCAGCAAAATTCAAAAACACCTATCGCAACTGGATGGAAAATGTGAGAGATTGGTGCATTTCTAGACAATTATGGTGGGGACAACAAATCCCAGCATTTTACTTAAAAGATGGTACGATTATCGTAGCAAAAAATAAAAAAGAAGCCCTGAAAAAAGCCAAAGAAGAATATCAATTATTCGCTCTCGTAGAAGAAGACCTGACCCAAGATCCAGATGTTTTAGATACTTGGTTCTCTTCCTGGCTATGGCCTATTTCCGTTTTTGATGGCATCGAAAATCCAGAAAATGAGGAAATCTCCTATTTTTATCCCACCAACGATCTGGTGACTGGCCCGGATATCCTGTTCTTCTGGGTGGCAAGAATGATCATCGCAGGATACGAATGGCGAGGAGAATTACCATTCAAAAATGTCTATTTAACAGGTATCGTTCGTGATAATAAAGGACGAAAAATGTCTAAATCCCTAGGAAATTCCCCAGATCCATTAGAATTAATCAAACAATACGGTGCCGATGGCGTCCGCTCAGGCTTGATGTTTTCCGCACCTGCCGGGAATGACCTTTTATTCGACGAAAAACTTTGCGAACAAGGTAGAAATTTTTCCAATAAAATCTGGAATGCCTTCCGCCTAATCAAAGGCTGGGAAATTTCAGACAAAAAAATCTCATCAACAGATAAATTAGCCATTCAATGGATGGAATCCAAAATAGATTCTACCCTCGAAGAAATGGATGATTTATTCACGAAATTTAGAATTTCAGATGCATTATTGAATATCTACCAATTAATCTGGGATGATTTTTGTTCGAAATATCTGGAAATTATTAAACCCGCCTACCAACAACCTATCAGCAAGGACGGCCTTGAAGCTACCAATAAAATCATGGATCGCCTTATGCGTATCCTCCACCCTTTCATGCCATTTATTACCGAGGAAATTTGGCAAAATTTAGAGGAAAGATCCATCCATCAAAGTATTTGTACCCAAGAATATCCAAAAGCAGGAAAGATAGATAATACTTTAATACAACAATTTGAAGAGATGTTTGAAGTGATTTCAAAAATCAGAGAAATTAGAAATTCAAACCAATTATCTCCGAAAACCGAATTAGAATTAATCATTGAAACGGATAGACCCCAGGCATTTCATTCAATTCAAAATATCATTCAAAAATTAGCGAATTTATCAAAAATTGAATGGCTAAATGAGAAAGTGGACGGAGCACAAACCTTCGTGGTAAAAAACCATACCTTCCATATTCCCCTGAAATTAGAAATTGACCCTCAAGAAGCTTTTGAGAATGCAAAAAAGGAAATTACCTATTTGGAAGGTTTTAAAAAATCCGTTTTAGGAAAATTATCTAACGAAAAATTCGTTCAAAATGCAAAGCCTGAATTGGTCGAAAGAGAAAAACAAAAACTGGCCGATACAGAATCCAAATTAAACGCATTATACAAGGTATTGGAATCTTATAAATGAAAAATTCGTTTTTTTTAATTATCGGTATTTTATTCTTTTTTTCCTCCTGCACCTCAAAAAAAGAGGCTGTTGAGGTTTCAAAAGAAGAATTAATCATCATCCATTTGGAGGATAGCCTTTTCCAAGCCGAAAATGTCACGGATCTTCAACAAACCTTATCCAATCATCTTCCTTTAGCTGCCGATTATTTTTTAGTGGATTCATTAAATCTACCCATTTTTGCCAAGGCCTTTTATTCCATGACTCAAAACGAGATGCTGAAAGAATTCTATTTCCAATCAAAAGAAGAGCGCTTTTTTGGGTCAAATTATTGGGAAAAAGATTTAAGCCATCTTTTTGGACGAATAAAAACACTTTACCCAGAAAAAAAGATTCCAATTATTTATACGCTTTTTACCGGTTTCGGAGGTGGTGGTAATTTCTCCTCTCCCGCTTTAATGATCAACGATGAATACTTAGCCATCGGATTAGATTATTACATGGGTGAAAAAGGAAAATTTATCGCACCAGAACTTTATCAATATCAATTGAAAAGATTTTCTCCTAATGCAATGGTAAGCCAAATTGCTTTAGAATATGCCGGATTATTCAATCAGCATGAAAAAAAGAATGTCAACCTACTTTCTGATATGATTTGGGCTGGAAAAAATTATTATTTTGCAAAAAATATACTACCCAATTTAATGGATAGTACCTTATTTGGATATTCTTCCAAAGAAATCGAAGATTCTGAAAAATTTGAATCAACCATTTGGGAACATTTTGTGAAAAATTCCTTGTTATATAAAGAAGATGAATTAACCAAAACCAAATATATGGGAGACAGACCAAAAACCCTAGAAATAGGGCCTGCTTGTCCGGGTTCCATAGGACGGTGGCTAGGTTATAGAATAATTGATTCCTACATGAAAAATCATCCTGAAATAGAATTAAAAGATTTAATGAAGGAATTAAATATCAATAAATTATTTAGAGAATCTGGCTATCAGCCAAATAAATAAAAATATGGCGAAAAGGACGAGAAATTTCGGGGCAGGGGTAGATGAAAAAGACAAAATTAAGGTGAGCAAAGATGGCCTAAAAAAAGCCGCAAAAATCTTTCGCTTCGTTTTTCCTTATAAAAGTCTTTTTATAGCAGGTTTAGTATTTTTAATTTTATCCAACCTGACGACCTTAAGCTTCCCCCTTTTAATTGGAGAAATGACCCGAGTAATTGAGGGACAATCAACCTACGAAATTAATCAAGTTACCCTATTTTTCTTAGCTGTTTTAAGTCTTCAAGCCATTCTATCATTTGCAAGGATCTATACCTTTTCCAAAGTGAGTGAATATTCCATGAGAGATGTTCGTCTCACACTTTTCAATAAAATTGTTACCCTACCCATGGAATTATTTGAAAAACGGCGGGTGGGTGAAATGATGAGCCGAATCTCCTCCGATGTCACTCAATTAAGAGATATCCTTACCACTACCGTGGCAGAATTTTTCCGACAAATATTTACCCTGGTAGGTGGAGTAGGTTTAATCATTTATTTATCCTGGAAATTAACCTTGTTCATGATTGCCACCTTTCCATTATTGGTAGGATTGGCTTATTTCTTCGGAAGGAAATTAAGAAAAATAGCCAAGGAAACCCAAGATGAATTAGCCAAATCAAATGTCATTGTAGAAGAATCTTTTCAACAAATATCCGTTGTTAAAGCCTTCGCCTCTGAAAAAATTGAAATCAATAAATATCAATTTTCCCTAGGAAATGTGGTTAAACTTGCCTTAAAAGCTGCCTATTTAAGAGGTGGTTTTGTCAGTTTTGTGATATTTGCTTTATTTGGTGGAATCGTTGGCGTGGTTTGGTACGGTTCTCAATTAGTAGAATCAGGAGATATCGTATTAGCAGATCTTTTAACCTTTATTTTTTATACCATTTTCATAGGTGGATCCATTGGCGGACTTGGAGATCTTTATGCCCAAATTCAACGAACCATTGGGGCCTCTTCCCGCATCCTTGAAATAATGGAAGATGAATCCGAAATTGATATAGAAACGGATAAAGTAGAAGAGATAGCATTTGGTCAAATTGAATTTAAAGAAGTCCATTTTGCCTATCCGAGTAGAAAAAATTCTACCATTATTGAAAATTTAAATTTCACCATTGAAAAAGGGGAAAAGGTGGCCTTGGTTGGCCCTTCAGGTGCCGGAAAATCTACCATTATTCAATTATTAATGCGTTTCTACGACCCTATTTCTGGTAAAATTTCTGTCAATGGAAAAGACATCCAAACCTTTGGAAAAACAAGTTGGAGAAACCAATTGGCCTTAGTGCCACAAGAAGTCATTCTTTTTGGAGGTTCAATTAAGGAAAATATCGCCTACGGAAATCCAGAGGCCACAGAGGAAGATATTATTCGTGCCGCAGAGCTAGCCAATGCCAAAGAATTTATTGAATCTTTCCCTGAAAAATGGGAAACGACCGTCGGGGAAAGAGGAATAAAATTATCGGGTGGTCAAAAACAAAGGGTAGCCATTGCGAGAGCCATTTTAAAGGACCCTAAATTATTATTATTGGATGAGGCAACCTCTGCCCTAGATTCTGAATCCGAAAAACTCGTGCAAAATGCATTGGAAAGATTATTGGAAAATAGAACCAGCTTAATTATTGCCCACCGATTATCCACTATTCGCAATGCTGACAAAATCATTGTGATAGAAAAAGGAGCTATCGTTGAAATGGGGACTCACGAAAATTTAATAAAGAAAAAATCGGGAATTTACCAAAAAATGGTAAAATTGCAGACGGAAAGTCTAAGAGAAATTCATGAGTTCAATTAATTTAAAATCGCATGACTTAAGGGAAACACCCTGCAGATTAGCAGTTTTAGACTGTTTTAAAAGGTCTAAATATGCCCTTTCTTATGCTGATTTAGAGAATGATTTGATTGAAAAATTTGATAAAGTTACTATTTATCGAACCTTAAAATCTTTTCAAACTGCCGGAATTATCCATAAAGTTTTGGATGATGTAGGAGGAGCTAAATTTGCCCTTTGCAACGATACCTGTGTTACCCATGAAAATAATCATCATCATGATCATGTTCATTTTAAATGTGAGAAATGTGAGCAAACCGTATGTTTTGATGATTTAATCATTCCTAAAATTAACCTTCCCAAAGGATATAAAAGCTCCGAAATCAATTTATTGATTCAAGGAATTTGTAAAAATTGTCAGTAAAATGAAAAAAAACAATAAAGACTTCCATGTTGTCTATGAAGACAATCATTATTTGATTGTCAATAAAAGAACGGGATTATTAGTACAAGGAGATTCAACAGGAGATCGTACTCTGACGGATATTCTCAAAGATTATATCAAGGAGAAATATGATAAGCCAGGGGAGGTATTTTTACATCCTGTTCATCGTTTAGACAGACCAGTCAGTGGTTTAGTGGTTTTTGCTAGAACCTCCAAAGGTTTAGAAAGAATGAGTGAATTATTTCGGAGAAGAAATATTCAGAAAACCTATTGGGCTATAACGAGGAGAAGACCAAAAGATTTAAAGGGAAAGCTAACTCATTGGTTGGTAAAAGATGAAAAACGAAATATTACTTCAGCTTATGACGAACCAAAGGATGGGGCGCAAAAAGCTGAATTATATTATAAATACATTGGTACCTTAAATAAGTTTCATTTAATAGAGGTAGAACCTGTAACGGGCCGTCCCCATCAAATCAGGGTTCAATTAGCAGCGATGGGATGTCCGATTAGAGGGGATTTAAAATATGGATATGACCGTGCAAATCCGGATGCAAGTATTAATTTACATGCTAGAAGATTATTTTTTGAGCATCCGATAAAAAAGGAAAATATCATTTGCAAGGCTGCAGTACCAGAGAATACTTTTTGGGAAGAATTCTTAGAATTGGATCAGGAAGAAATCAAGACAAAAAATTTGGATAAGCTGTTTGAATAGGAACATTAGCAATTCCTCTATTAAGTCCATAGATTTTGAAATCTTATTTTATTAAACTACTTTTATATCAGGTATTTGATAAAATATTAATATGATTTCAAAAAAGGCAAAATATGCTTTAAAAGCTTTGAAAGTCTTGGCAAATAATTTTGAAAAAGGTCCAACCCTTATTGCACATATTGCCGATTCTGAAACTATTCCAAAAAAATTCTTGGAATCGATTCTGCTTGAATTAAGAAATCATGGTATTCTTCAATCTCTAAAAGGAAAAGGCGGTGGCTATTATCTTCGTATACCACCAGATGAAATTACTTTCGCGAGGATCATTCGTATTATTGATGGACCAATTGCTCCAACCCTTTGCGTTTCGCTTCATTTCTATGGCAAATGCGACGATTGTAAGTCGGAAGAAGAATGCAAATTGCGTTCTGTTCTAGAAAAATGGCGTGATGCCAATTTATCCGTTCTAGAAAAAACTACCTTAAAAGAACTGATTGATTAATTGTTTAGTGAAAAGGGAAGAGGGAAGAGGGAAGAGGGAAGCGAGTTCAAAGTTCATGCCTTATCAATAGAGGTGGCCTGAAGGCCACCTTATAATAATAAATAAATAGCCCCTTCAGCCCATGAATTTATAGTGGGCGAACTTTAGTTTTATTCTTCAATACCGTTCTTCAAATCCATTCTTGAATGTAGAATTCTTGTTATTTCAATTTTATTTTCGCTCAATTTTCTGAAAAATATTATATGTTGTCCAGATTTGTAGCCAAAAATTTCTTTACTAATTTCATGATAGTTTTTGCCAAAGTTTTGATTTTCAGCCAATACTTGGCAATTTTCAAGAAGTTCAAAATAGTATTTATTAGCCTGGTTTTCAGACCAAAGTTCGTAAGTATAATCCCAAATCTTAGTTAAATCTTCAACAGCTTTATTAGTAATAATATAACTAGCCATTAATCTTTTTCGTTTTAAGAAATTCTAGATGGCTTTTTGGATTAAAGTCTTTTGCAATACCACTTTCAATACCCTCGTTAATGGCATTTTTAAGAGCTATAATTTTACTTTCTTCCTCTTCTAACAACCTTAATCCGGCTCGAATAACTTCACTAGCATTTTTATATCTACCTTCAGAAACTCTGCTATCAACAAAGTTTTCAAAATAATTTCCTAAAGAAACAGATGTATTTCGTCCCATAGTCTCAGTATAATTTTGAAAAGTTACCAAAATTTGGTAATTATAAAAAGAAAAACGCTATTTTTTTCGCTTTAAGAAAAAGAACAAACACTCAGAGCATCAGATTGTAAAATCCCTCCCAGAAATTCTACTTTTCAACGCGGATGCCGCTCGTAGTTCGTAGTTCGTCACAGCGCGGCTGCCGCTCGTAACTCGTAGTTCGTAGTTCGTAGTTCGTAGTTCGTAGTTCATAACCACCCCGTCTGCTTCGCAGCCACCCCTCCATAGAGGGGAAT
>CAZXZK010000039.1:0-2321 GCA_964645295.1 uncultured Cytophagales bacterium
ATTGTAATCTAATCTAATGGAAGGTCTAGTACCATTGAGTGGGCAACCTGCTATAGAAATACGAATACCCTTCCCTTCTAGAACTAAACTTGTATCATTTTCAATTGCGCCATTTAATCGAGCCTTGGAACCGCAAGATTTTAAGCTTGGAATGATGGTAGAGGATTGAATCATTTTTGGTGAAGAATTTATAACTCCACCAGCCTTTATGGTATAATAAATATTACATTTAATATAAAATCCTGAACTTAGGGTATCCAAACCTGCCTGATTGAAACTCAAACTAGCGCTAGCAGAACTGTTTCTCGCATTAATACCAATTTTATTATGGGTAGCAGCATTATACCATCCCTCAATACCGGCAGGACAATAAGTCAAAGAATCCACAGAATAGGTTACAGATTCTTCACAAATTTCATTTAATATAGTAGGTTGAAAATAATTGATTGAATCAACAATAGTATAGGTAATCGAGGTACTTGACCCTTCAAGTACTTGGCTACTATTATCTGGATTAGCACAAGAAACCCGATATTCTATTTTATTCTCAGGATAATCACCAGAACCATTACTAATTGGAGTGGTTTCAAAGGAAAGTACCAATGAGGTATTCTGCCTTTGTGTAAGACTCACGGATTGAAAAGTATCTGAACCAGTCTTACCAGGAATCCTACTTTCAATAATATAAGCTGGATTTCTGTCAAATCCAAATATCGGACAATTCGAGGAAGACTTATTAATTGCAATAATATTGGAATATCCTTTAATCGTAATGATAGAAAAATCATCTACATTATTAAATAAAGCAGTATTTCCAGTTAAGGGATTAATTCTATAAGTTCTTAAAGAAATATTTTGGGAATAGGAGAGGTGTCCAAAAAATATTAAAAAGAATAATAAATACAGTGAATTATTAACAAATTTTCTGGTATTTGTGAACATGTTATTGAATGGTTAGGTAATAAAAATATTGAACGAATTTATAATTAAATTTTCATAAAAAAAAAATATTCGTACAAAAAAAAGGAGCCATAATTCCTTATGGCTCCTTTGATTTTAGATACAATATCCTTATTTGTTCACAAATATTTTTCCTTGGAAGGAATCTTGCCCATTAGAGGATTCAATATTCATCACATACATTCCATTTCCTAAACCTGAAACATCAAAATTCAATATTCCTGCATTCGTATTAAAGTTAATGGATTTTTCAATAGCTAATTTTCCAGCTAAATCATAAATAAACAGTTTTCCATTTAACCATTTAGAAGGCTCTAAGAAATCAATATTTACCACCACTTTGCCACTATTAGAACTAGCCGCTGTAATTGGGTTTGGATATACAGCTACCCCCGTAAAGGCTGGATCAGGGGCATAGGTTAAATTCCCAAATGGTGACCAACAGGTTAAAGAGGTTCCAGCTACGGAGAAGGTATAAGCTCTTCTAGCAGCATATTCTCCTGATGAACCGCCAACTTTATTAATATTGGTTGAATTCCCGGATAAAGCAGTTCCATTAAATGCCCAATCATAATCTCCACCTACACCTGCCCCTTGAGTATCACTAGCAGAAGCTCCTAATAAATAAGTTGAAACTCTGGTGATGCTTGGAGCAGCAGAAGGATTCGGCTGAAAAGTAACTGTAATAGCTTTTTCTATTTCTAAACTTGCATCAGAAATACAGTTGGTTGAATTATTAGTAGATACTACATAATAATTACCTGTTGTTTTAACTCCTGTTAAACTGGCTTTATTATCTAAAACTTTGCTATCTCCTAAATACCAGTCATAAGATAAACCTGCCAATGGATTGGCAACAGAAAGGTCAACTGAAATAGCATTGCCATTTTTATCAGTTGCACAATTAACTGCATTACCTACCAAAGATAAATTAGAAGCTGCTGGTCTTTCTAAGGCCACAATTTCATATTCCGCCGATGGCAAGGATTCACAACCATTGGAATCAAAAATGGTAGCAGTATATACACCGAAATCAGTAGCATTAATTGACTGGGTTGTTGCAGAAGTACTCCATTTATATTCAACAGCTGCATCTGAATTAATCCTTAGTAAATCTGAAAAAGTTTCGTATTCACAATGGTCTTTTTGAGTAGGACCAGTTATGGAAGGTGCTGCTGGTCTATCAAAAGAGGTAATAGCAACTTCTTCTGATCTTTCACTCATACAATAATCCCCTTTAGAATTCTGAATAGTTGATTTATAAGAAACAGCTACTGAACCTAAAACTTGATCTACTTCTAAACTTGCTGCATTATTAACAACTGATTCGGCGTTCACTGTCCAATAATAATCCGAAGGAC
>CAZXZK010000039.1:2331-5983 GCA_964645295.1 uncultured Cytophagales bacterium
GGACTTGTTCCATTCGTCATAACTAAATCGGTTGTTCCATCCGGGCAAACCTGGTAATCTGAAACAGAAGATACGGTAGGTTTGTTTATTTCTCTTGATTTAACCAATAAATAGGATGAACCATTGTCATATATAAATCTTCCCTCATTATCTCCAGACTCGGTAGATGAATAACCTGGACAAATTTTATCAACACTTGAAACACCTCTTTCCCAATAATTGCCATCTGCTAACTTAACAATCATTTCAATTTTACCATTATTTTGTGTCCTTAGGATTGGAATATTCAAGGCACTTCCAATTACCTCACGAGTATCATCATAAATGGCCCATGAAATATCATATATTCCAGCATAATCCGAATAAGATTTACCTGCAGGGAAATTTCCTTGATAAGCAAACTGTACAAAATCGTCTTTACAAATATGGATGATATTCGTATTTTGTGCGGAAGCTGCAAACTCTCCTACTACTGTAATAGTTGGTGTTGGAGGTGGTAAATACCTTCTTTTAGGATAAATAGATTGTGATGTAGTAGTTCTATTTTCCAAATTAGCAATGCTACCTTGGAAAATATTATTCACATTGCATCTAACCACATATTTTGATTCATTAAAATTATTGACAAAATTATAGGTATCGGAATTGGCTGAGCCTGCCAACAAGGTATTACCGTTATTTACATCATACCAACCAGCAACTCCCTCTAAGCATACATTAGACATCGTATATCGAACACTTCCTCCTTGATTCGGAACAACATTAAATAAATCTCCACAGGCAAAATCAGTCACGATTGGCTTACCATAATCTGTGGCACTAGCAATATGTATTTTAGCAGTGGTAGCTGAAGCATCTATTCTAGCATCATTATTCGTTGGATCCGTACAATAAACCTTGTATTCTATTGAATTTTCAGGAAATTGAGTAGCTAAAGAATTTTGGTCAGCTCCAATAGCAACGGTATAGACATTCACAACACTTGAATCTGAGGTAGCTGATTCTCCTAAACCTCCTAAGGGCTGAAAAGAACTATGTCTCCCTGGAATTCTGTATTCATAAGACAAAACAGGCTTAGTTGCACCATTTGATACCTCGCACCCCGAAATTTGGAAGGCTTTACTATAACCAGCAATGGTTAGTAAATTAACATCACTCGTGCTACCATTTATCTCTACTTTTGTCTGGGCAGAAAGATTAAACCCGAAAAAAATCGCTAAAATTGAAACTAAGCAAAATCTCGTTTTTGTTTGAAACATTTTCATAAGAAGAAAATTAATTAAGAATTTCTTAAAAATTAAACCAACAGGTTATTAATTTATATTAATTCAAATATAATATTTTTGAATTAAATATTACAATTATTTACACTAAACTCGTATATAAATATGTACAATAAACAAAAAATACATTAATTAACTTAATTTCTTATATAAGTTAACTATTTTTGTAGCCAAAATAGATAAAATGGAAGATAATTTTGAACGTTCAAAGCCACTTAATTTTTTAGAGGAGATCATAGAATCTGAAATTTCTAAAGGAATATTTAAAAATGGAATTATCACAAGATTTCCTCCTGAACCAAATGGCTTTTTACATATTGGGCATGCCAAAAGTATTGTCCTAAATTTTGGCCTAACCAAAAAGTTTGGAGGAAAAACCAATCTGCGATTTGATGATACCAATCCTGAAAAAGAAAATGACGAATACGTTCAAAGTATCAAGAAAGATATAAATTGGCTAGGATATTCCTGGGACAATGAATTTTATGCTTCAAATTATTTCGATAAACTTTTTGATTTCGCTATAAAGCTGATTCAAAAAAACTTGGCCTATGTAGATGATTCAAGTCCGGAGGAAATAGCTAAACAAAAAGGGACACCAACCACACCAGGAGTAAATAGCCCATTTAGAAACCGTTCAATTGAAGAAAATTTAGATTTATTCAAGAGAATGAAGTTAGGAGAATTTAGAGATGGTGAAAAAGTTTTAAGAGCAAAAATTGATATGTCTCACCCCAATATGCATATGAGGGATCCCCTGATGTATCGAATAAAAAGGGCCCGCCACCATCGGACAGGCGATAAATGGTGTATCTATCCGATGTATGATTTTGCGCATGGACAATCGGACTCCATTGAAAATATCACCCATTCCATTTGTACATTAGAATTTGATGTACACCGTCCTTTATATAATTGGTTTATAGAAAATTTGGAAATATATCCATCTAGGCAATTCGAATTTGCAAGACTTAACCTGTCGCACACGGTAATGAGTAAAAGAAAACTGCTCAAATTGGTAGAGGAAGGAATAGTTGATGGATGGGATGACCCTAGAATGCCAACAATTTCAGGATTTAGAAGAAGAGGTTTTACACCGGAATCTATTCGAGTTTTTTGCGATAAAATTGGGGTTGCAAAAAGAGATAATTTAATTGATTATTCTTTACTAGAATATTGTATTCGGGAGGATTTAAATAAAAAAGCCCAAAGACTCATGGCTGTATTAGATCCGATTAAAGTCACTATTTTGAATTATCCTGAAAATAAGATGGAAGACCTTCCTATTGAAAACAATCCAGAAAATCCCGAATCAGGAACGAGATTAGTACCTTTTGGAAGAGAGATTTATATTGAAAGGGATGATTTTGAATTGGATCCACCAAAGAAATATTTTAGATTAGCTCCTGGATTACCCGTTCGATTAAAGGGTGCTTATATCATTGAATATGTTGATTCAATTTTAGATGCAGATGGAAATGTCAAGGAAATTTTGGTCAATTACCTAGAAAATAGCAAATCAGGGCAAGATGAATCAGGAATAAAAGTAAAAGGTACGATTCATTGGGTGGAAACCAAAAATGCTCAACAAATTCAGGTAAAATTACTAGACAGATTATTGATTACGGAAGATTCATCTAAATTAGGTGATAATTTCTTAGATTTCATTAATAAAGAATCCTTAATAGAAATAAAAAATGCCTTCATTGAACCTGAAGGAAGGAGACTTCAAATAGAAGATTCGGTTCAATTTGTTAGAAAGGGATATTTTTGTTTGGACAAGAATTCCTCAGAAGGTAGTTTAATTTTTAATCGAACAGCAACATTAAAAGATACTTGGGCTAAGCTACAGACCAATTCATGAATTTTAAATACTTAAAACCCTTTATTATCTTAACGATAATCGCAGGTGCGATTGGTGTGAGTATTCCGGAAACTAAATTATTATTTTTAGATTTGACCCCCATCTACCTTTGGCTTTTAGGTGCATTTTGTATTTATATTTTTCCAGAAAAAAATGCCAATACAATTTCTCTTTTAATATTAATCAGTATCGCAGCATGGTTAATTGAAGTAAATGGGGTTTCAACTGGATTGATTTTTGGAGAATATCGTTATGGACCGATTTTAGGCCTTAAGATATTAAATGTTCCAATTACCATAGGTTTACTTTGGCTGGTCTTATTATTAGGTAGCAGTGCAGTCACCGAAGAATTTATACCTCATGCTGGGATTTTTACTAAAGCAGCCGTATCTGCCGGTTTTATGACTGTTTTGGATATTTTTATTGAACCGGTTGCAATTTCCTTAAATTATTGGAATTGGGAAGGGAATAATATTCCAACCAGAAATTTTATCGCTTGGTGGAT
>CAZXZK010000039.1:5993-10569 GCA_964645295.1 uncultured Cytophagales bacterium
TATTTCATTTTTATTTCATTGGTTTATCATTAAATACCAATTAAATATTAAATCCAGTATTTATCGATTGATATTTGTCCTACAATTTATTTTCTTTTTAGGGATTAATTTAATTAACTCTATCTTTTTTTAAACAAATTAATAAAATAAGTAGTTAAGGATATAGTAACCACCCAAAAGCGCCTATGAGTACGTATTCAATAAAAGATTTAGAAAATCTAAGTGGAATTAAAGCCCATACCCTCCGAATATGGGAACAGCGCTATGGTATATTAAAACCTATTCGAACTGATTCCAATATTCGAACTTATGATGATGATGAATTAAAATTGGTATTAAATATCGCCTTGCTTCAAGAAAAAGGTGGCTTAAAAATATCAAAAATCGCTCAAATGAGTGAAAAAGAGATATCTTCTGAAATTCTCAAAATATCAGACATCCCTCTATCGAATAATGACCAATTGAAGGCCCTTACGGTGGCCATGTTGGATATAAACGAATCAAATTTTCAAAAACTTTCAAAATCTTATATTCAAAAAGAAGGCTTTGAAAATTTTATGCTCTCGGTCATTTATCCTTTTTTAGGAAGATTAGGGACACTGTGGTTATCTGGCACTGTTGGACCTGCCCAGGAGCATTTTATAACCCATCTAATTCGTCAGAAATTGATTTCAGAGATTGATCAATTAGAATTAAAAACTGACTCCAATTTACCTAAATTTGTCTTATACTTACCTGAGGGGGAATTACATGAAATTTCTTTATTGTTTGCCTATTATATTTTGAAAAAAAGAGGATTTACGGTTTATTACCTGGGACAATCATTACCCTTTGAGGAAATTATGATTGCGAATGCTATTTGTAAACCAGATTTTATCATAAGTGTTTTCACATCAATTCCTAACCCTTCCGAAATCAATGAATATTTAAATAGGTTATCTGAAAACTTAAAAGATACAAAAATATTAATCAGTGGTTACCAAGTAATCCATTCAGATTTAATCATTCCAAAAAACATAGAAATTCTGACAAGTTTTGAAGAATTAGTTAACCTCGCAGAAGAATTTACTTCCACTTTGCAATAACGGTTTCTCCTCCGACAGGTTTATCTCCTATTTCTACACAAATTTCGGCATCAAGTGGCAGAAAAATATCAATCCTACTACCAAATTTAATAAACCCAAATTCATTTCCTTGAACAACCCTCTCTCCCTCTTCAGCATACCAACAAATACGCTTTGCTAAAGCACCTGCAATTTGTCTAAATAAAACCTCTTGCCCATTCTCTGCCTGCACTACATAGGTTGTCCGTTCATTTTCTGTACTTGATTTAGGATGCCATGCTACTAAATATTTCCCGGGATGATATTTAAAATATTTTACAATTCCGGAAATAGGATTAAAATTTATGTGAACATTTAAAGGAGACATAAAAATAGACAATTGTCTTCTCTTTCCTTTAAAATATTCATTTTCCTCTACCTCCTCTATTACCACTACTTTTCCATCAGCAGGAGCAATAATTAAATCCTCGTTTAGTCGAGTTGTTCTAATTGGTACTCGAAAGAATTGAAGAATTAAGATCATAAAAATGACCGTAATGATAATCACTGCTTCCCTTAAATTGGCATTATCTGGAAAAAAATAGGCAAATAAAGAATTGATAACTAAGACTATCAACAAGGCAATTAAGATAATTTTTCTCCCCTCTCTGTGAATATTCATGAATTTAATATTGGATTTTAGGCAAAATTATAAATTATTTATTACAAAATCGCTTAACATGTGATATAAATGTAAACGGGTATTCCCTCCGTATATACCATGGTTTCTATTTGGATAATAAAATGTCTTAAATTGTTTATTGGCTTTAATTAGTGCATCTTCTAATGCTACAGAGTTCTGGAAATGAACGTTATCATCACCTGTACCATGAATTAATAGTAAATTTCCTTTTAATTTATTCACATGATATACTGGTGAGTTTTGATCATAACCATTCGGGTTATCTTGAGGTAATCCTTGATATCTTTCCGTATAAATTGAATCATAATACCTCCAATTAGTCACGGGAGCCACACTTATCGCTGCCTTAAAAATATCATTCCCTTGCATTAAACAATTGGAAGACATATAGCCTCCATAACTCCAGCCCCAAATACCAATTCGGCTAGCATCTACATACGGAATACGTCCAATCCATTTTGCTGCTGCAATCTGATCTTGCACTTCATATTTTCCTAAATCTTTATAAGTAACCGTTCTAAATTCTTTTCCTCTTCCACCAGTACCTCTATTGTCTACACAATAAATCAAATAACCTTGATCTAATAAGGTTTGATACCAAAAGAAATCAAAACCTGCGAATTGATCCAATACTTGTTGTGAACCTGGGCCGCCATAAACATGCATTAATACTGGGTACTTTTTCGTAGAATCAAAATTTGCCGGTTTAATCCAATACCCGTTTAAACTAGATCCATCCGCCCCTGGCACTTGAATAAACTCCTTCTTACCCATATTAAGTTCTTGAATTTGAGCTCGCAATTCTGAATTATCTTCTAATACTTTTATGGTTTCATGTTTAGCATTCCTTAATTGGTAAATTATGGGATCATTTGCATTTTGATGGGAACTAATATAATATTTGAAGGCTGAATTCCAGGAAACCCCATTGGTTCCATTTCCTTGTGAAATTAATTCTTTCCCTTTTCCATTAAATCCTATTTTATACACTAATCGCTCTATGGAAGACTTTTCGGTAGAAGAAAAATAAATTAACTTATTTTTTTGATCAATGCCTGCCAAATTATCTACTTCCCAATTTCCACTTGTTATTGGCTTTAAACTTCCATCTACAGAATTCCCAAGGTATAAATGTTTAAATCCTGTGCGCTCTGAACTCGTAATAAATTCTTTACCAGAATCTAAATAGGTTAAATCCAAACCATTTCTATCCAATTCAATCCCAACATGACTTTTTTCCTCATACAACAAAGAAGATAAGCCAGAATCTCTATTTACTTTTATAATTTCTAAATGATTTTGAAGCCGATTTAAACGAAAAAATGAAAATTCATCTGAACTTGGTAACCATTGAAGATGAAGAATATACTGATCTTTTTCTTCGCCAACAGAAATATTTTTTATCTCATTTGTCTTTAAATTAAATAACTTTAGCGAAACGATAGAATTTTCCTCACCTGCCTTAGGATATTTAAATTTATAGTCTTCAGGGTATAATTCTCCCCAAATTTGCATATTATATTCGGGCACATCGCTTTCGTCAAATCGAATAAATGCAATTGATTGATTATCTGGTGACCATTCAAAAGCTTTCGTAAATCCAAATTCTTCTTCATATACCCAATCGGCCACCCCATTCAGAACATGATTAAATAAGCCATCATCCGTGATTTTTACCTCTTTATCAGTTTGTAAATCCACGTAAAACAAATTATTATTACTCACAAAAGCTACCTTTGAGCCATCCGGACTAAAACTAGCTTCCATTTGATCTTTTTGAACGGATAAAGGTTTTAGCGTTTTGTCATTCCGATTAAAAACATAATTAATATCCTTCGAACTATGTCTATACACTGGTATAGATTCAGTTTTAATTAAAATTTTTGACTCATCACTTGAAAATGTATAAGAAAGAATCCGAATTTTTAAACCATCTTGTGTCTGATTCTTTGTTGCATCAAATAGAATTTCTACCGGTTTTTCGTCCCCAATTTTATATAAAATTATTTGTCCATTGGATAATTCCGTATAGGATTCTCCATCATTCATCCATTTAAAACCTCGGGCACCCTTTTGAACAAATTTATAATCTCTCCAAATATCCTCTACAGTAATGCCTGTTTGGGAAAAGGAATTAATAAAAAACAATGAAAAGATGATCGTAATTTTAAATCGCAAGAATTTCATAAAATTTAGTTTTGGAAGATAACAATTGGTTCTGTAACTATAGTATTACTTTGATTAAAGTCATTATCAATTAATTGAATCTCAAATTTCAACGTATCATTTTGAGGTTTAAATAATGGTGAATAACCACTGTATAAATCATATAAAAATATGGTAGAATAATTTATAGTTCCTTCTATTGGCCCCGGTTTTTGATTCGGTAGTAATTCAAAATTTATTAATCCTCCTAAGGGTGGATTAATATCGGCGTATTGGTATTCTCCATTTACTTGAATAAAGGTTCTGACGATGAAATTAGAAAATTCAGCATATTGAAGATTGCCTTTCATTTGGCCATTTGTTAAGCCAATATTACCATCTCCATCTTTAAAATTAATTGAAATAATGACTGAATCAGCTCTAATTTCGCCCAATAAATCATTATTAATGGTTTTATAAATTTTTCGAATCTCCGAAAATTCAATTTCAGGAGTAGTAGAATAATTGGGTGGACTCACACAACTTGGAAGCCATGAAAGAACGAATAAAACCAATAATACCTTTAAAATGAATTTCATTTAAAATTAGTTTGAAGGAAATCTTTTAAATTTACAGAAAATTAGGTAAAAATATTTAAAAAAAATGCTCGCAGCTTTAAAATCCA
>CAZXZK010000039.1:10579-18562 GCA_964645295.1 uncultured Cytophagales bacterium
ACCTTAAAGATTCCAATTTCGAAGAATTATCCTTAGAGGTTTGTCAATATCAATATGAAAATAATGCCATTTACCACCAATTTATCAATAATTTAAATATTCCAATTAATCAAATAGATGCTATTGATAAAATCCCCTTTTTACCCATAGAAATATTTAAATATCAAAAAATTTATACTGGTCAAATCTCTCCAGAAAATTATTTTGAAAGCTCCGGGACGACAAGCCAAGATAAATCAAAACATTATTATTATCAAACGGATTTTTATTTAAATATTGCCCAAAAAATATTTGAAAATGAATTTGGTTCATTAGAAAATTACCACCTAATTGGCCTATTACCATCTTATCTGGAAAAACAAAATTCTTCCTTAATTTGTATGGTAGATTCATTCATAAAAAAATCAAATTCAACTAAATCAGGTTATTTTTTAAATAATTTCAAAGAATTAAATGAATTATTAAAGGAACTGAAAGATTCAGAAAAAAAGACCCTTATTTTAGGTGTCAGTTTTGGAATTTTGGATTGGTTGGAATACGAACCTTTATCGAATGAATTGAAAAAGCGTTTTGAGTTAGGCCATTTTATGATCATGGAAACAGGTGGAATGAAAGGTCGAAGAAAAGAAGTATTTCGAGAAGAATTACATAAAATTATTCAATCAAAAACAACTGCCAAACAAATATATTCAGAGTATGGAATGACTGAACTCTTTTCACAATCCTATTCTCAATCCAAAGGAATTTTTAGACCCGGATTTACAAAAAGAATTATTTTAAGGGAATTAAATGACCCTTTCACCTATATAAATTCATTCAATAAAATTGGCGGAATAAATATTATAGATTTGGCAAATATTGAAAGTTTAAGCTTTATTGCTACCCAAGATACGGGAAAATTAATGAGTTCTCAATCGTTTGAACTGATGGGTAGAATCCAACAAGCTGATTTAAGAGGATGTAATTTAATGATTAGTTAAATTTTTAAGAAACCTAAGGATGCGGAACCTGCCAATTGGACCCATCAATATAAAATTCATTCTTCCAAATTGGGACGTTTTTTTTAAGTTCATCGATAACAAACTGACAGGCCTTAAAAACATTTTTTCGGTGTTTACATACTACTCCAACGATAACTGCAATATCACCTATTATTAGATCCCCGTAGCGATGCCCAACTGAAACCCGGTGTAAATCCCATTTCTCCATTGCCGAGATAATAATTTTTTCTAATTGATTCGTAACCATTGGCGAATAAGCCTCCATATAAACCTTATTGACTTTCTTATCAAAATTATTATTGCGGATGGTTCCGACAAAAAAACAAATAGCTCCACAATCCTCCTTTTTTAAAAACTCATATTGGTAATCTAAAGACAAAGAATCATGAGATAGGATAATTTGAATGGAATCATTTTTTTCTTTCATAAGTAATAAATGAATGTTCTAGTTGATTATTATCATCTATTATACCTTTTTCTCTTTTTATTTCTATCCAGCTATTCAAATCAATTTCTGGGAAAAAGGCATCCCCTTCAAAATCTTGGTGAATAAGAGTTATTTCCAATTGATCAACTAAATCCATAGCCATCCGATAGATTTGTTCTCCTCCAACAATGTAAATTTCTTTTTCAGGAAAACTGGATTTAGCATAATCAACAGCCTCTTGAAGAGAACTTACCTGTTTAACACCCTCAAAAATCAATTCAGAATTTCTACTAATAACCACTGTTTCTCTGTTTGGAAGAGGTCTACCAATGGATTGAAACGTTTTTCTACCCATGATAATTAATTGGCCGGTAGTAAATTTTTTAAATCTTTTCAAATCATTGGGAAGATGCCAAACTAATTGATTTTTTAAACCAATTACCCGATTATTTGAAAAAGCAACGAGAAGTTTTATCAAAATTTTTAAATTTATTCTTAAAGTTAAGAGATTTTTTGGGCAGTATCTATTAACTTTGTCTAATTTTTAGGGCTAATGTAAATCAAAAACATTACCCATTTCATAAAAAATATAAATACCGTTAGTTGTGCCTAAAGATTCTTCGATTAAATCCGTATTAATTATTGGTTCTGGTCCGATCATTATTGGTCAAGCCTGTGAATTTGATTATTCAGGTTCTCAAGCCGCTCGTTCTCTTAGAGAGGAGGGGATTGAAGTAACCCTGATTAATTCAAACCCTGCAACCATTATGACAGATCCCTTAAATGCGGATAATGTTTATTTAAAACCCCTTGAAAAAGCTTCTATAATTGAAATCTTAGAAAAGCATAAAATAGATGCAGTTTTACCAACGATGGGAGGACAAACTGCCTTAAATTTGGCAATAGATTGTGATGAAGCAGGGATTTGGGAAAAATATGGAGTAAAAATTATTGGGGTTGATATAAATGCCATTCAAACGACAGAAGATAGAGAGTTATTTAGACTTAAAATGTTAGAATTAGGCCTTACAGTTTGTAAAGGTCGAACTGCAAGATCCTTTTTAGAAGGAAAAGAAATTGCCCAAGAAACAGGCTTCCCTCTAGTGATTCGTCCTAGTTTTACTCTTGGAGGAACTGGTGGAGGTTTTGTTTTTGAACCAAAAGATTTTGATAAAGCCCTAAATAATGGCCTTCATGCCTCTCCTGTACATGAAGTATTAATTGAACAATCTATTTTAGGCTGGAAAGAATATGAATTAGAATTATTAAGAGATAATTTAGGGAATATTGTCATTATCTGTACAATAGAAAATTTTGATCCAATGGGGGTACATACCGGAGATTCAATTACGGTTGCTCCTGCCATGACCTTACCTGATACCATTTATCAGAAAATGAGGGATATGGCCATAAAAATGATGAATGCAATCGGACAATTTGCAGGTGGGTGTAATGTACAATTTGCACTAAACCCTGAGACAGATGATATTGTACCAATAGAAATTAACCCAAGAGTATCTAGATCTTCCGCTCTTGCTTCAAAAGCAACTGGTTATCCAATTGCAAAAATTGCAGCAAAAATGGCTATTGGATATAATTTGGATGAATTAAAAAATGCTATTACTGGTTCCACTTCAGCCTATTTTGAACCAACAATTGATTATGTAATTGTAAAGGTTCCAAGATGGAATTTCGATAAATTCAAAGGAGCAGACAGAGGCCTTGGTCTACAAATGAAATCAGTAGGAGAAGCCATGGGAATTGGAAAGAATTTTCAAGAAGCTCTTCAAAAAGCTTGCCAGTCTTTGGAAATCAAACGTAATGGAATGGGGGCAGATGGAAAAGAATTGAGAGATCAAGCGGCTATCCTTCATTCGCTAGAAAATCCATCATGGAATCGATTATTTCATATTTATGATGCCTTCAAAATGGGCATTTCATTTAAAACTATCCGAAATCTTACAAAAATAGACCCATGGTTCTTATACCAAGTGGAAGATTTAGTGAAAGTAGAAAAACAAATTGAAAAACATACCATTCAAAGTATTCCAAAAGAATTATTAAAAGAAGCAAAACATAAAGGATTTGCTGACCGTCAAATTGCACATGCATTGAGATGTTTGGAATCGGAGGTATATGATAAAAGACAAGAAATGGGAATTATCCGATTATTCAAATGTGTAGACACATGTGCTGCTGAATTTGAGGCAAAGACTCCTTATTTCTATTCTACTTTTGCCCAGAATGATGATATCTTTGATAATGAATCAGAGGTAAGCGAAAAGAAAAAAATAGTCGTATTAGGTTCTGGCCCAAATAGAATTGGGCAAGGTATTGAATTTGATTATTCTTGTGTACATGGAGTCTTAGCTGCCAAAGAAGCAGGTTACGAGACCATCATGATTAATTCTAATCCGGAAACGGTCTCTACGGATTTTGACATTGCTGATAAATTATATTTTGAACCAGTATTCTGGGAGTATGTATATGAAATTATTCAGCATGAAAAACCAGAAGGAGTTATAGTTCAGTTGGGGGGACAAACCGCACTAAAACTTGCTGAAAAACTTTCAAAATATGGTATCAAAATTTTGGGAACTTCATTTGAAGCATTAGATTTAGCAGAAGATAGAGGTGCATTTTCCTCCTTATTAAAAGATTTAAAAATCCCTTATCCTAAATTTGGAGTTTGTGAAGATTCAGATAATGCAGTAAAATTAGGAAGAGAATTAAATTATCCATTATTGGTGAGACCTTCCTATGTATTAGGGGGCCAATCAATGAAAATAGTGATTAACGAACAAGAATTAGAGGAACATGTGGTTGATATTCTTAGAGATATACCTGGTAATAAAATCTTATTAGATCATTTCTTAGAAAATGCGATTGAGGCAGAGGCAGATGCCATTTGTGATGGGGAGGATGTTTATATTATTGGAATAATGGAACATATTGAACCTGCAGGTATCCACTCTGGAGATTCCCATTCCGTTCTTCCCCCTTTTGATCTATCAGAAAATGTCATCAAACAAATTGAAGAATATACAAAAAAAATAGCAATTGCTTTAAAAACAGTTGGTTTAATCAATATTCAGTTTGCCGTCAAAGATGAAATTGTTTATATCATAGAGGCAAACCCAAGAGCCTCAAGAACCGTTCCATTTATTGCAAAAGCCTATCAGGAGCCATATGTAAATTATGCTACTAAAATAATGCTTGGCGATAAAAAAGTGAAAGATTTTAAATTCAATCCAAAAAAGGAAGGATATGCAATAAAAATACCTGTATTCTCATT
Organism: uncultured Cytophagales bacterium; assembly: GCA_964645295.1. GTDB lineage: Bacteria > Bacteroidota > Bacteroidia > Cytophagales > Spirosomataceae > CAZVFE01. The sequence continues at coordinate 15,303 of CAZXZK010000039.1, forward strand.
CAATAAATTCCCTAATGTTAATATGGAATTAGGACCAGAAATGAAATCTACAGGAGAGGCAATTTATTTCATAAAAGATTTAAAAGATGAATTTTTTCGTAAAATTTATGGTGAAAGAAATCTTTATTTAAGTAGATAATATGTTAAAATTCCTTGGAATATTATTCCTGATTTTATATATCATAAGGCCCTTAATTAAATTATTATTTAAGGGCTATATGTTCAATCAATTTCAAAAATTTGAAAGAACTAAAATGAGGCAGGAGGGAAAAGTTAATCATACTACTAAACAAAAAAGAAAAGAGGGAAGTATTAATGTTGAATATTTTCCTAAGGAACAGAAAAAAACAAGTCAGAAATCGTCAGAAAATGATGATTACATTCCCTTCGAGGAGGTTTAATATCTTAACCAATTTTTCTAGCCAAATTTTTTTTCTTTTTCCCTTATTTTATCAATATCCTGTTAGGTTATAGATAAAAATTCTATTTTCTTTACCATGTAATTCGCGATTACATAAACCATTAATTTTTACAAAAAATGAAAAATCATTTAAATTTTGAATCTTGGGGGGCGAGAGAGCTTTCGTATGTGGAGACTGTGAGTATTGAGGCAGGTTCGGTCGGTAAGACACTTGGAAGAATTTTAGGTGGAGCAGTGGCAATTATTACCACGTTAATTAAATAAGGTTACCATGAAAAACCTATCAAATTTCAATAGAGGGGTTAAGAATCTTTCTATTAAGGAACAAATTGAAATCAATGGAGGAGCTTCCTTCTGGTCTGAATTTGTGGATGGTTTTATTGAAGGATACAGAACAGTTAAAGCTGCTTTGCGGAAAAAGTAATGAAATCAATCAATTTTATTGAATTAAATCAAAGTGAATTGATTCAATTGGAGGGAGGAAAGGCGTGTCCTGGTTATTGGAATTGTTATTTACCAATTATCATTAATACCTGTATCCCTTATAGAAAATAAGGATAATTAATTATTGGTTCAAATGACCATTAGATTGACCCAATTATATGGGTTAGATTTTAAATAATCAAAAAAAAAGGGAGAACGAATATGTTCTCCCTTTCAATTTAAAACTATTCAAAAATTACTGTCTTGATTGAGAAGATAATAATTTAAAGAATTGATCCAATTTAGGAGTTACGATAATTTCAGTTCTTCTATTTTGCTGACGACCTGCTTTGCTATCATTATCAGAAACTGGAGCATATTCACCACGCCCTCCAGCTGTCATTCTACCTGGCTCTACACCAAATTTCATTTGTAACATTCTAACAACTGAAGTAGCACGCTTTGCACTTAAATCCCAGTTATCTTGAACACAATCTGTCGCAATAGGAACAGTGTCTGTATGACCTTCCACTAAAATATCTAATTCTTTATGATCATTTAAAACTGAAGCTACTTTTTCTAGGACTGTTTCAGCAGGTCTATTGATAACAGAACTTCCAGAGGCAAATAACATTTTATCTGAGATTGAAATGTAAACTACTCCTTTCTTAACTTCAATGGATACATCTTCGTCATTAACATCTGCTAATGAACGCTTTAAATTCATAACCAAAGCTAAATTCAAAGAATCTTTCTTTTGAATATTTGAATTTAAATCTTTAATATATTTAGATTGCTCATTTAATGCCTCTAATGATTCTCTGATACTCTCAGCACCTGTTTTATTGATAACTGATAAATCAGACAAACGATCCAATAAATTGGTATTTGTTTTCTTTAAATAATCTAATTGATCTTGAAGATTTTTTAACTGAGTAGTTTTAGTTTCTAATTCAGCTTCTTTTTTCTTCAACTCACCTTGTAAACTCGCTGTTAAAGATTGACAATCAGCAATTTCAGAGTTTGCCTTTGCCATAGATTCATCACTTTTAGCTTGCAAGGCGGCTAACTGTGAATTCAAATCTGCAATTTGCTTCTTAGATCCACAAGAAAAAATTGCAGGCGTAAGTGCTAGAATTAACAATAATTTTTTCATAATTAAAATTTATTTTAAAGTACTAACTTTATGTTATTAATTTAGCGTTGAAATTACGATAATTTTCACAAATTATAAATTAAATTAAAAGAATTTTAAAAAAAAATCGTAGAATTTGTAATTCTTTACCGCTATTTTATTTTTTTAACTTCCAAAGGAGCATCTTTTTCAATAATTGAATTAATATTTTGTATTACTTCAAAAAAGATATTTAAATTATCAGAATGAATCTTCTCATTGACCAAATCATTAAATAGGTAAACTCCATTCTTTGCCAATTTCCTTTTTTCGATTCCTACTTTCGTCAAAAATATTTTAACTACCCGTTTATCCGAAGCATCCGTTTCTCTACGAATCCATTTCTTTTCTTCAAGATTTTTTAACATTCGAGTCAAGCTCCTAACTTCCAACCCTAATGCTGGTGCTATTTTCGTGGCTGGCGTTCCTTCTTTATCGATATGCAATAATACATAACCAATTGCCATACTCATATCAAATTGAGCGGCAAAGGTATTATACATCCTAGAAATGGCATACCAACAAGATTTGATCTGAAAATCTACCGTATTTTCTGCTTTCATGTTTTACCTAACGAATATTTTAATCGATAATATGGTTAAATTAAACATAAAAAAAATAGGATGCAAGCATCCTATTTTTGAAATTTTACTAATTAAAAACTTAATTGGATTTAATTCCTTCCAAAAGAATTAAGACCCTATTTTTTAAAACCTCCACTACACCACCTTCAATCTCATAAGAACTATTATCTACCATCATGGAGCCAGGCTTTAGAGATCCCACCAAAGGGCTGTGGTCATTTAAAATTTGAAATGAGCCATCAACGCCAGGAAGAGTTACTACTTTGGCCTCTCCTGAAAATATATTTTTATCTGGTGTAATTATTTCTACAGTCATTATTAATTATTTTTTAGCTTCAGCTAATAATTTCTCTCCTTTTGCAACTGCATCTTCAATAGTTCCTACTAAATTGAAAGCAGCCTCTGGAAGATGATCGTATTCTCCATCAATAATGGCATTGAAACCTTTTATAGTATCATTAATATCAACTAATACTCCTTTCAATCCTGTAAATTGTTCGGCAACAAAGAATGGTTGTGATAAGAAACGTTGAACTCTTCTTGCTCTTGATACTACTAATTTATCTTCTTCTGACAATTCATCCAAACCTAAAATTGCAATGATATCTTGTAATTCTTTGTAACGTTGTAAGATTTCTTTAACTCGTTGAGCTGTATT
>CAZXZK010000040.1:0-9375 GCA_964645295.1 uncultured Cytophagales bacterium
ATCCCTTTCGGTTTTGAAAATATGCAGTCTTCCCAAAACAGACTTCCTTTAGACAGAAATGACGGTTTAAACTCTGCCTTTTCAAATGAACGAGATTTAGGAGCGTTTTTTTATTGGGCACCTCAAGAAAAAAGAAAATTATTTTCCTCGCTTGTTTCACAAGGTCTAAAAGGCTCTGGAGATTATGGAGTAATTGGATTGGGCGTTTTCAACGGACAAACTGCCAATAAAAAGGAAATGAATAATGAGCTTCATACAGTGGCAAGGATTTCTGTTCCATTAGAAATAAAAGATCAAATAATTGAAACCGGAATACAAGCATATTCAGGAAATTATGTATTATTCCCTGAAAATATAACCAATGGTGTAAAAACAGCTGAAGGTAATTCATATTTAGATCAGAGAATGGCGACTACCTTCGTTTTATATCCAAAACCATTTGGTATACAGGCTGAATATAATTGGGGAGTTGGACCAGAATTTAACCCAGTAACCAATACGGTAGAAAGCCAAAAACTTCAAGGTGGATATGCTACCCTCTCTTATCGAACAAAAATAAATAATCAAGTATTTATTCCATTTACAAGAATCCAATATTATGACGGAGGGAAAAAGCATGAATTGGATGCTCGTTCTTATAAAGTAAATGAACTCGAATTAGGGATGGAATGGGAACCCAACAAAACCTTTGAATTAGTGGTTATGTGGACAAACTCAAGCAGAAGATTTGAGGATGCCAAAAACCCAATTAATTTTCAAAAAGGTTCATTGGTAAGAATTCAAGCTCAAATAAACTTTAGATAAATTTATATTCTAAAGCGTAAACCAGAATAATACATCGCTCCATAAATTGGGCCCCAAATCATCGTCGCATCAAAATTTGGCGAATAAGGTTGGGAAAAATTTAGGATAGGATTCGCTTGCATAAAGCCAAATATATTCTCTCCTCCTAAATAAATTTCCCATTTCTTTATGGAGCGTGTAATCTGGAAATTCGATACAGTAAAATTCGGACTAAAATAATCGTTTATTGGCACTCGCTGCCTTCCATTCAGAATAAATGTATAATCGAATTTCCATTGAGCCCCTGGAGTAAAATAGGCCAAATTAACCAATACCCTTTCCCTAGAAATAAATGGTTTAATCCTTCTAATTAAATCTTTTTCTTTTCCATAATCGGCCTTCACATCTTGCAATCTATAAGAAGCTTTTAAATCAAACCGCTTGAAAGGGCTATAATTTACCTCGAATTGTAGGGTATTCGAAAAGGATTTCCCCTTACCTAAATAATAATGTATTTGGTTCATGGTTTCCATATCCCAAATCCATTGTTGGGTAAAATTCGTAGAATAATAATCCAATAAGAAATTCGCCTTTCTCCCTTTAATGATGCGGTCAAAACTAATTCCCAATCCATAATTCCAAGCAATATCCACCGGGCTTCCTTGGTCAATGATTAAAGTTCTTTGATTGGCCAAATAAGAATAATTATCTGCAAGATAATTGATTCTTCTCCATCCTTTTCCTGCTGAGGCTCTTAGAATAAAATCTCTCGAAATATCCCATTTAATATGGGCCCTTGGCACCCATTGGGTCCCTAAATTATTATGAAAATCCACCCTGTTCCCAATTACCCAATTGAATTTCTCCGGAATAATATACGAATATTCATAAAATATCCCTGGTACTTTTTCAGTTCTGGAAAAAGTATTACCCAAATAATCTTCTATAACCTCATCAAATAAATAACTCAAACCAGTTTTATAGGTATGATTCGTATTCCCAATAATATTCTGATAGATTAAATTTCCGTAAAAACTATTTTCAATTCCTTTGTAGGGGTTTATTCCAAAATAAGAATCATTTTTATGCATGGTAGATTGGAGAATTAGGCCAATTCCCTTATAGGGTTTATTCTGAAATAATTTGGCAATTTTAGCAAATGCCTCCCCTCTTTCAGTCTTCGATCCAAATTGGTATTTAAAAGCATTTGGGATTTCATCAGTTTGTCCGCCAAGCCTATTTTCCTTAATATAATTCCCCCCAAATTGTACTACCCAATTCTCATCCATGTATTTCCAACGGTTGAAAATATTGGTTTGGTTATTGGTTGGTAAATCCATAAATCCATCCGAATTTCGATCCACTTGATTCTTCAAACTAGAATGATGAATATATAAGGCTCCCGAAAATTTATTTGAAAACTTATGTGAGAACTGATTATTCAGTTCGAATCTTCCCATGGAATTGACATAAGTATTAAAATAATATTGATCGGTTGTATCCGGCTTTTCTAATTCCACATTGATGGCCCCTGAAATAGATTCATACCCATTTAAAACCGAGGTTTGTCCTTTCGATAATTGAATAGAATTAATCCAAGTTCCTGGAATATAATTCATCCCAAAAGTGGTTTTTAATCCACGAACTCCAGGCATATTTTCTATATTGGTTTGAATATATTTCCCAGATAAGCCTAAAAATTGAATTTGTTTGGTTCCAGTAATAGCGTCATTATAGGAAACAGATACGGAGGTATTGGTTTCAAAACTTTCAGAAAGATTGCAACATGCAGCCTTTAAAATGACCTGTTTAGACAATAATTCAGCATTTTGGGTAGCTAAACGATCCATATTTCCTTGCTGGCCAGAGACAAAAACTTCTGCCAATTCTTTTGATTGAGGCATCAGGTGAATCATCATATGATCAGAGGGAACAAATAAAGAATCTGTTTGAAAACCTAATGCTGAAATTATGATGTAACCTTGTTCTCCTTCTAAATCTAAGGAGAAATTGCCTCTTTCATCTGTAATGATCCCTTTTTGAAGAGGTTTAAAATAAATATTAGCAAATGGAAGGTCTGCCATTCCTTTTTCAGGATCAATACTCATCACCATTCCATGGATTGTTTGGGCTTGGATCGAAAAAGACCCCCATAATACGATTATAAATACACTTAAACTTTTCATTTTTATTTAAATTAATTGTTAGAAACTAATTTTACTCAAAAAGAAAAAAGTGTATCAAATAAGAAATACCTGTAATTTGGCTAAACGGGAATTATGTTTGAGAGGGATTCCTGCGAATTTTTCATGAATAAAAAATCCTTTCTCCTCTATTATACTCGTATTAAAATGGAAATCATTTAGTGGAAATTCAGAAAAATCAATCGACCAAATTGGAAAATCAATATACTTAATAATCTGGTCCGAATCCATTTTTACATCTAAAAATGTATATTTACAACATCCAGAATTATCTAAACTTGATGGAGAATTAAAAGAATTTGCATCTAATTCAACCCCACAGCAATAAGTCTTTGAACCAAGGTTAAAGTCCTTTTCCCCAGTAATTAGGCAGTTTGTAAGGGTAAAAGAAAAGCCTGTTTGAATAGTTAATACCCAAAACATTAAAGTGATTGACAAGCTCTTTTTCAAAAACTGCATGCGCAAAATTATCAATTATTGAATTAAATTCAAATGATGATATAAAGTAAATCGGATATTATTACGATTATAAAATTCATTTATTGTATTCGTACTTTGAAAAGAATTTAAATAGCCTAATTCAAAGGCAATTCTTGGGTTTGGTTGAATATTCATTCCCACCCAAATACGATTTTGATCAAAATAGGAAATTGGGTTATTCCCCAGATTTAAAAATATTTCATCATAAAAGTTTAAACTAAACTTACCTGAAACCAAGATTTTACATTCTAATTTATACCGATTTCGGCTGGTACTAAATTCTGGTTGATGAAAATTATTTTCAAAAAAACGCCATTCATTTAAAAATCGATGGCTCAATACAAGATTTTCTGAAATTTCATGATTAAAATTAATCCCAATAATAGGCCTTAATTCAAAAATTTTATCCTGTTCTTTAAGGGTAGGTTTTGATAGACTCGAGGAATTAAAATACGCAAACCCAAAACTACTGGCAAATCCCCTACCAATGTCACTTTGATACATGGTCCGAAATAAATATTGGGATTGGCGAAATGGGCTAATAAAAAGTCTTTCATCTAATTCTTGTGAGACAAAAGACTTTTTATTGAGCTTTAATTTAAGGAAATATCTCGTCCAAATTAAATTTTGTTTTTCAACGAATTTTTGGGCAAAAACTGGACTAAAATTTAATATAAAAAAACTAATGAATAGAGGTATAATTAATTTCATTTATAGAAATATTTCCTCAAAAGTTAATTAAAAATTTACTTCAACAAAATTTTTATCAATATAAACTTTGGTAGCTAAGCCTGAAATAGCGATATCCACGCCATTTACTCGAAAAGTATGAGAATTTTCGTGGTCACCAACCCTTTCAGTGCTTTCTTTCCTATCCGTAAAATTCCTATAATCTATTGCAGTTTTATTCCATTTAATCCGATAATAATTTATCGTAGGAATAGGAATAGATAGAATTTTTGAAATTTCTTTGGAGGTTTTTGCTTCAGATAGAAGCTTCTTCACCTGATTCAATTTTTCTTGTGTCATTTTACTCATGGTTAGATATATTTTTATAAAACAAATATAAAAAATTACTGATTATTTTCCCAAATTTCTATGATTTTTTGATTTTTTTCAGAAGGATTGGTTGAATTTTCGTTCGATTTCTTCACCCTTTGCATATATTCATTTATATACTTTTGACTAATTTCATCATTATCTTGATATTTTTCTCTTACTTCTTTTAATTTTTCGATCATCCTGTTTTTAACAAGGCTATACTTAGGGTCATAAAAAACATTTTTCAGTTCCATGGGGTCATTTTTTCTGTCTATTAATTCCCATTCATCATCTGCAAAATAATAATGGATTAATTTGAAATCTTCGGTTACAATCCCGTAATGGCGGTTCACCCAGTGCACGGCTGGGAATTCATAATAATGGTAATAAACTTCCTCTCTTGTCCATTCCTGATCTCCGTTTTTTAGCATAGACAGCATACTTTCACCTTGCATATCTTTGGGTACCTCCAGACCTGCTGCTTCTAAAAAAGTTTGCGCAAAATCGAGGTTTTGAACCATTTTAGAAGACCGTCTTGCTTCCTTTATTATCCCAGGCCAGGCAATCATCAGGGGTGTACGAAAAGATTCATCATAAATAAATCGTTTATCAAACCAACCATGTTCTCCGAGATAAAATCCTTGATCAGATGTATAAACAATGATCGTATTTTCCATTAAATCATGGCTTTCTAAATAATCTAAAACCCTCCCAACATTTTCATCCACAGCCTTTATAGTGGCTAAATAGTCTTGCATATAGCGTTGATATTTCCAAATCATTTTATCCTTTTCTGTCATTCTTGGAAAAGCCTCCTTGAATTTTTCTCCAACGATATCATAATAATAATCCATGGTTTTTCTTTGATTTGGATTTAATCGGTCAAATAAATATTCATATCGACTAATATCTATCTCGTCTACCCCCTCTATTCCCAATTCTTTCATAATAGCTGGATTAAGTTTATTATCGCCTGCCCATCCCATGTGTTTTAAAATATTCATTTCCGCTTGAGCAACGGATTTCCCATGTCCTGAATAATCATCAAATAGAGTAGGAGGGATTGGGAATGTCTTCTGTGTAAATTCTTCTAAATGACGCTGTGCAGGGAACCATTCTCTATGCGGAGCTTTATGTAAATACATTAATAAAAATGGTTCATTTTCTTTTCGTTCATTGTCTAGCCAATCTAGGGTCATATCTGTAATTAAATCTGTGACATAACCCTCCATTTTTATTTTTCCATTCTTTTTTGTAATAAATTCTGGATTATAGTAAAAACCTTGCCCAGGCAAAATTTTAAATTCATCAAACCCCTTCGGATTATTCCCGAAATGTAATTTTCCAAACATGGCGGTTTGATAACCCGCCTTCTGTAATAATTGTGGAAAGGTTATATTCGTTGTATCAAATTCAAAAACATTATCTATTTTTCCATTTAAATGTGAATGCTTCCCCGTTAAAATAGTCGCACGAGAAGGAGCACAAAGAGAATTTGTTACAGAGGCATTGGTAAATAAAACTCCTCTATTAGCAATTCGGTCAATATTGGGAGTATGTATAAAGGATTTATTATACGCCGAAATAGCCTGATAAGCATGGTCATCAGCCATTATAAATACAATATTGGGTCTTTGTATTTTTTCTTGGGCAAATATTCCTTCCATTGAAACCAGAAAAATACTGATAAAAAAAAGAAATTTTGATAATTTCATAATTCCTATAGGTTTATAACAAATATAAAAAAAATCATAGCATTTTTAATCTTTTGAAGATTTATAAACAAAAAGGATTACATTCTTCCTTCCCAAAAACTCAAATCGATGGATAAATTCTTGACAATTTTATTTATTTTACTTTCCTATTTTTCCTTTTCACAAAATCCTATTGTTCAAACAACTTATGGAAAAATAGAGGGGTATCATAATGCATCAAAGACGATTAATATATTTAAAGGAATTCCTTTTGCAGCCCCACCAATTGATGATTTAAGATGGAAATCCCCTATTGAACCGAATAAATGGAAAGGGGTTTTAACTTGCAAGGAATTTTCAGCATCCCCAATTCAAAATAAACCTGAACCCTTTTATTGTTGGTCGGAGGAATTCATTGCCCAACCAGAACCATTATCAGAAGATTGTTTGTATTTAAATGTCTGGACCTCTTCCACTGAAAAAAAAGAAAAATTACCAGTGATGATATGGATTTATGGAGGTGGATTTTGAAGAGGGAAAACAAAACAAGGTAGGATTGATGACAGGCTGGGTTACGGGGGATGCGAGTTTAATGGGAGCTAAACCAGAAGATGCTAGAAAAAATCTAATCGCTTTTGCAGGATTGCCCGCACATTTGTTATCTACCAATAATTTAATTCAACCTACCTATGTATATGAATTCAATTTTGTGCCAGTAGATAAACCAAATTTCCCCAATTATGGGGCATTTCACACTTCGGAAGTACCTTATGCCCTTCATACCTTGCATCTTTGGGATCGTCCTTGGAGAGAAATAGATTTAAAAATAGAGGAAATCATGTCTTCGTATTGGATAAATTTTGTTAAAACTGGAAATCCTAATGGAAATAATTTACCTTTATGGAAACCCTATGGAAAGGGAGATTCTATTTTATCCATAGAAGAAAAGGTAGAGTCTGTAAACAATGATTATTTGAATGATTTTTTAATACTAACCAATAAATAAAAATGGAAAAGACTAAATTTTGTACCAATTGTGGAGCGATCATTCCACAATCCGCTAAATTTTGTTCTTCCTGTGGGGAAGATCAATATGCTTCAAATCCATCGAATTCAAAATTCGAAAATTCTCATCAGACTATTAAAAAAAATTTCAATGAAGATTGGGTTGTGACCCTTTTATTTTGTTGGTTCTTAGGAATATTTGGGGCCCATCGCTTTTATAATCGAAGATATACCTCCGGTTTTTTCATGTTAATTAGCTTTGGAGGTTTCATTATTTGGTATATTATTGATTTAATTATGATAGTGGCAGGGAATTTTAAAGATAAAAATGGGAATAATATCCCTGTTAAAATCTAAAGCAAAGATTCTCTTAATAGTTTCGGAAATACATTTGGATCAACATGATAAACAACTTGAATAGCCCCTGGAGAAGATTTAATTTCTCCTCGATATTCATTGGAAGATTCAATTACACGTAAATTCAAATAATCGCTTTCTAGAATCATTTCTGGATTCATTACCACTGCCATGGTTATAGGATCTGCCAATTCTATATGTTCTTCCTTGTATTGTTTTTTGAATTGAATACAAGCCTGATTAACTTGTATAAAGTGATTGGAATATTTCGTTTGAAAGTTCTTGATTTCTTCCATATCTTCAGGGAAAATATTGGCATATTGTACCGTTACATCCCAGCCAATTAGGGTCATTTTCATTCCAGATTGAAAGACAATATTTGCAGCATGGGGGTCTACCCAAATATTAAATTCTGCATAAGGAGTTATATTCCCCATCCCTCTTCCAATACCTCCCATAATATAGCAATGCTTTATTTTCTTTGCGATAGAAGGATCTTTCTTCAATGCTAAACCAATATTCGTATGCGGGCCTAGCATCACTAATTCTAATTCTCCTTCATATTGATGCGCTAATTCAATAATTTTTTCCACAGCATCTCCCTTATTTGGCATTCTCCCTTTTAATTCTAAACCCACATCTCCCAATCCATCTTCCCCGTGTACAAAATCAGCAAGACCTAATTCTAATTCCAAGGGTTTAGATGCCCCCGAGTAAACAGGAATATCTGTTCGATTGCATAATTCTAAGGTATAAAGTGCATTTTGAACGCATTTCTCAAGTTCAACATTTCCAGCAACGATCGTCAAAGCTTCCACCTGAATATTATAAGAATTCCGTAGCGACATGATTATCGCCACGGAATCGTCTGATGCTGTATCTGTATCTATTAGTAGTCGGCGCATAAAAATTGAATTTAGAATTTTCGATAATCTCCAGCCAAAAATTGATTGGCTTCTTTTTCTTTAAAAGCGGCTTTTTTAGAATCCCAATGTAAGGTTTTATTCGGGAACCTTCCCGCAATAACACCCAATAAAATAGCTTCTGATAATCTTGAAGCATATGAAAATGGCGCTGTTGTTTCTGTCTTTCCTAAACAAGCATCCACAAATTGGTGATAATGCTTAGGAGATTCCCCAGCATAATCACGGACTGGTTTTCCCATTTCGCCCTTCGGATCAAATTTGCTAATATCATATTCTTGAAAGGCTCCATCTACAATTAATTTTGGTAATTGCATGAAATGAGGCAGCAAGAATCTTCTACCATCTTCCCCTATAAACATGGCCCCTTGGTCTGGAAGTTTATCACCATTTGGTAAGTCTAATTCCGCTTGAGGCTCAGGTCCTTTTATGCCATCGTACCAAACCCAAGTCATTTCTTTCGTAGTATAATCGGTTCCTGGGAAAGTATATGTTACAATGTTTCTCTCTGGATAACCAAATCCATTTGGCTCTCTACATTCATTTTTGATAGTCTTGGGTACATCCAAATTAAGGGCATTATACGGAGTATCAAAAATATGTACTCCCATATCGCCTAAGGTGGCACAACCATAATCCATGAGTTTTCTCCAGTTTTGAGAATGGTAAACTCCTTCTTTATATTCTCTTTGTTTAGAAGTACCTAACCATAAATTCCAATTTAAGGTATCCGGAATTGGATCAGAACCCGAAGGGGCTGGTCCATCGTAACCCCAATTCTTATTCGACCAGGCAATTACCTTTTTAACTTTTCCAATCACACCACCTTGGATCATGATGGTAGCTAATTTATAATCATAAAAAGAATGAACTTGAATTCCCATTTGG
>CAZXZK010000040.1:9385-17975 GCA_964645295.1 uncultured Cytophagales bacterium
CTTTTCCTTGGCTATCTCCTTCATTTTTCTAACCTCGGAAACATAATGAGCCAACGGTTTCTGACAATACACCGGTTTATTATATTCCATGGCCATTAGAGAGGCAGGGGCATGGGTATGGTCTGGGGTAGATACAACGACAGCATCAATCATAGAAGAATGGTTATTCAACATTTCTCTATAATCCTTAAATAATTTGGCATTTGGAAATAATTCTGCAGCCGCTTTTAAATGATTTGAGTCTACATCACAAAGTGCAACTACCTCAACCTGAGCATGGGAGGAAATCGCTTTTAAATCTTCAAATCCCATATTGCCAACACCAATATGAGCAGTTCTTAATTTTGCATCAGGCTTTAAATTTTTTAAAGCATTGGGAATCATTGCCGCAGAAAGAATGGCGGCTGAATTCTGTATAAATATTCTTCTTTTCATAATTTTCTGATTTTTACATTTCTAAAAGCTAAGCCAGACCCATGATCTTGAAAGCCAATATATCCTGTTTTAAATTTTCCGTAATCACTAGCTATTTTCCATTTCCCATGATTCTTTTTTTCATTCCAATCTTCACTCCATGGCGTAAAGGATACGACTAAATCCCCATTCAAATAATATTCAGCTTTTTCCGGAGTAAAAATGATTCTAGATGAATTCCATTCTCCAACTGGATTAAGGTTTTTTTCAGCTTTAGCTGGATACATGGCATAATCAGATCCTGTTTTTTGCCAATCCTTTAATTCATTCAGGTTTTCCGTATAGCCTAAACTCTTATTATAATCGGATATATCATGCATTTTTGTATATCCTTCATCGTCTATTAACTGATATTCCGGAGCTATTTCAGGAATGCCATCGAAACCTTCTTTAACATGATAAAAAATCCCTGAATTCCCACCAGCCGGAATTTTCCATTCCACATATAATTCAAAATTATCAAATTCTTCCGCAGCATAAATAATGTCTTTGGATCCATTATAATTATAATTTTGCTCTAATACCACATCCGTAGAAAAGGTCATGGTACTGTCTTGGATAGTCCACCCAGGAGGTAAACCCTCCCCATTATACCCCTTCCAACCCTCTAGGCTAGTCCCGTCAAATAAGATTATCCAATCGTTTTCCGTTTGTTCTACTTTCTCTTCTTGTTGGGTACAAGAATTAATTAAAAATAAACTAAAGGCGAATAAGCCAATTATTTTCTTTTTCATTTTACAATTTTTTTAATTCTAAATTTCTCCAATAAACTTTTATGCCGCCTCCATCATGAATTTGAAGGGCAACAGAACCTTTTCCTTTGCCAATTTTTTCATCTTTAATAAAAACCATTTCATGGCCATTTAAATAGGTTCTTACCTCATCTCCTTTCACAATAATCTTCATTTTATTCCATTTTCCCATCTTTAAGTATTTTTCTTTTTCTGGCTCTGGTTGTATCAACCATCCTCTTCCATAAGATTCATAAATACCTCCAGAATGATTATTCGGTGGTGCCACTTCCACCTGCCAACCTGTAATTTTAGTACCTTCTACGGTTGAACGAAAAAATACCCCACTATTTCCATCTGCCTCTTGTTTAAACTCTAAATTCAATTCAAAATCATCAAAATATTCTTTGGTAGATAAATAACCATAGGCCTTATCCGGACCAGATTCGCAGACTAATAATCCTTTTTCCACATACCATTTTTCGGTACCATGAATTTGCCATCCTGTTAAATCTTTCCCATTAAATAAAGATATTTGAGAAACTAAGCTAAAGGGTAATATTCCCAATAAGAGAATTATTAATTTTTTCATAATTAATTTGTTAAGGTTTTTATCGAACAATAATTTATCAAATTTTTTTGAAATAAAAATCAAATAATGGGTCATTTCGATATTTTTATTTCGAATTCAGAATTTTATTACTGAATATTCAAAACATTTATAAAAATTATGCGTAATCTGATAATCATTCATGGAAACTAAATTTATTTTTAAATTTTGATTAAATTTCAGGGGGTAAGGGGAATGCCCTTCCCCAACTGAAAATAAAAATTTATTCCTAACAATAATTTGATAATATTCACCTTCCTATCTTTAGAAATTTAGATGATTTATATGGATTAATTTCAATTTCCTAAACCTATTAAAATGAAAAAACTGTTCCTACTATTCATCAGCCTTGCCTTCTTTTCCTGTGAAAATGATACTAATTGGCAATATTATTTGGGCGGACAAGATCGAAACCATTTCTCCACACTCAACCAAATCAATTTTGAAAATATCGATTCCCTGAAAGTCGCTTGGATATATGATAATCCAGACTCCGGACAAATTCAAACCAACCCCCTGATCGTAGACGGTGTTTTGTACGGGGTAAGTCCTACCGTGCAAGCTTTTGCCCTCAATGCCGCCACCGGAGAAGAAATTTGGCGCTTTCAAGATTCCTTAAAACATTGGGCATCCACCTCAAGAGGTATTAGCTATTGGGAAGATGGAGAGGATAAAAGAATCCTCTACACCGTAGGGCCTAACCTTTGGGCCATAAACGCCAAAACAGGAAAAGCCATCGACAGTTTCGGAGATAGCGGAAAAGTCAATTTAAATACCGGATTACCCAAAATTGCTCAAGATAAATTTATCATTTCAAATACCCCAGGGTCCATTTTCAAAGATTTAATTGTGATGCCGCTAAGACTTTCTGAAGGGGAAGATGCCGCCCCAGGAGATATTCGCGCCTTTCATGTACGCACCGGAAAACTCGTTTGGTCTTTCCATACCATTCCTCATCCGGGTGAAGAGGGCTATGAAACCTTCCCTCCAGATGCCTATAAAAATGAATACCTTGGCGCCGCCAATAACTGGTCTGGCATGGCTATCGATGAAAAAAATGAAATCATTTTCGTCCCAACAGGTTCTGCCGGCTACGATTTTTACGGTGGAAATAGAAAAGGACAAAACCTCTTTGCCAATACCCTATTGGCCTTAGATGCCAATACCGGCAAGAAAATATGGCATTACCAAGCCGTTCACCATGATATTTGGGATAGAGACTTCCCTGCCCCTCCCAATTTAATCCAAGTTGTAAGGGAGGGTAAGAAGATAGAGGCCGTCGCACAAATTTCAAAACAAGGTTTTGTGTATGTTTTTGAAAGAAAAACAGGTAACCCCTTATTCGATATTGAGGAAGTCCCAGTTCCAAAATCCAATTTGATAGGGGAAGAAACTTGGCCTACCCAACCAAGACCTGTCCTCCCCAAACCCTATGCCAGACTTTCCAATGAAATCACTGAAAAGGATTTAAATCCTTATTCCAATGAAAAAGAAAAACTCCTGACGGAATTTCGTAAAATGGAAAAAAGATGGTTCGGCCCTCCCGCAGAAAATGGAACACTCATTCTACCAGGTTTTGATGGCGGTGGTGAATGGGGTGGTGCCGCTGCCCATCCTACCAAAGGAATCATCTATATCAATTCCAATGAAATGCCCTGGATAATGGAAATGAAAAAAACAGAAGAACAAGTAATCTTTCATTCAAATGGGGAAAAACTCTACCAGCAAAATTGCTCCCCATGCCACCAGTCCGATTTCAAAGGAAATCCTAATAGCGGTTACCCTAACCTTGTCAATATCCAGAAAAAACGAAGCCATTCCTACATCCAAAATGTCATATCAAATGGAAAAGGGATGATGCCAGGTTTTACCCAATTGAAAAAAACTGAAATAGAGGATATCATTCATTATATCAGCCAAAAAGAAGAATCAAAACAAGAAATCATTACCAAAATGAACAACCAATCGGTAAAATACCGAATGCAGGGCTATAATAAATGGCTAGATAAAGATGGCCTACCAGGTATTGCTCCTCCTTGGGGTACCCTCAACGCAATCGACTTAAATACCGGGGAATATCTATGGAAAATTCCTTTCGGAAATGAACCTGCCTTGGCTGAAAAAGGAATCAAAAATACCGGTACTGAAAATTATGGTGGACCAATCCTTTTTGAAAACGGCCTTCTATTTATTGGCGCCTCCAAAGATGGTTATTTTAGAGCCTATAATGCAAATACCGGTGAATTAGTATGGAAATATAAACTTCCTTATGCAGCATTTGCCACCCCTTCAACTTATACAGTCAATGGAAAACAATATATCGTTATTGCCTGTGGAGGTACTAAACTAGGGACTGATAAAGGTAATAAATATATCGCTTTCAGCTTATAAAAAAATATTAATCTTTTGATTAAATCATTTGTTTTAATTAGCTTTGCTCTTAGAATTATCTGAGAGGTAAAATGACGACGGAAGAAAAAATAAAAAATGCTGCAAAAACCGTATTTCATACCAAAGGTTATGCCGCGACTACTACCCGCGATATAGCAAAAGAAGCAAATTTAAACCTAGCCCTTATCAATTATTATTTCCGTTCTAAAGAAAAATTATTTGAAATCATCATGTTAGAAAGCATGATGAATTTTATGCAAAGCCTTGTCTCCGTTTTCAATGATCCTAATACCTCCCTCAAAGAAAAAACAAAACTCATTTCTGGGAATTATATCAATCTTCTGAGCAAAGAACCAGATTTACCCTTATTTATATTATCTGAATTACGCACAGGTGGTTTATTGATATTATTATCTTCCATGGGAATTAATCAAATGATGCGAAACTCCGTTTTTTACAAACAAATAGAAGAAGATATTCAGGATGGTAAAATAAAAAATGAAGATCCAATGCAATACATTATGAATATTATTTCCCTTTCTGTCTTTCCATTCATTGCCAACCCGATGCTAAAATTAATGGGGGGAATAGATGATAAGGATTTCAAAAATAAAATGGAAGAAAGAAAGAAATGGATCCCGAAATGGATAAAAAATATGAATGAAAAAAATTAATCACTTGTTTAAAATTATTAAAATGCAATCAAAAAAACTTATTCTCATTTTATTAATTAGCCTAGGAGCTAATGGAATTATTGCCCAAAATCAAGAAATTAATCTTGATTGGTGCATTCAAAAGGCAAAATCTAACCTACCACTTATCAAGAAATTTGAATTAATTGAACAATCAAAGGCCTATTCAATCGAAAATGCATCGAAAGGCTTACTCCCACAAATTAATATAATTGGACAAGGCACCTACCAATCTGAGGTAACAAAAGTGCCTATTTCTGTCCCAAATTTTGATATCCCAACCATTAGTAAAAACCAATACCGAGCTTATACAGAAGTTTATCAATCTTTGAATAATAAAAAACTAGTAGACGATAAAATTCAATTATTGGAAAGCCAGGCAGTATTAGAAAAATCTAATTTAGAGATTACTATTTACCAAGTAGAAGAAAAAGTAAATGAAATTTACTTTGGAATTTTATTAATACAAGAACAATTAAATCTGAATAGTCTATATCAAAGTCAATTAAAAAATACCTCCAAAAAACTAGAATCTGCCTTGGCAAACGGAGTAGGAAACGGGAAAAATATCTTAGAAATCTCTGCTGAAATTCTTCGATTAAAACAAAAATCTATTGATCTAAATGGAATGAAATTAAGTTTTATTGGAATGCTTTCAAAGATAACTGGCGAAAAAATAGATTTAAATGCCCCATTCAATCACCCTTCCAATGAATTTGAATTAACCAATGAAATCCTTCGTCCTGAATTAAAATCATTCGATGCCTCCCTTAATTTACTTACCAAAAAAGAAGCCACAATCGATAACCAATTAAGACCTCAATTAGGAATTTTCGTACAAGGAGGTATTGGTCGTCCAGCTTTAAATATGCTATCAAATGATTTTAGAGGATATTATATAGGCGGATTAAGATTAAATTGGAACATAGGAAATTATTATACTTATAAAAACAATAAAAAACTTTTAGAAATTGAGAAACAAAGTATTAGCATACAAAAGGACCAATTTCTACAAAATTTATCCGTTCAAGACCAAGGTGAAAATGCAGAAATCATTAAACTAAGAGAAATGGTCAACCTAGATGAGCCAATCATTCAATTGAAAACCCAAGTAAAGGAAATTGCAGAGAAAGAATTGGAATTAGGCTCTATTGGGGCAAATGATTTTCTGGATTATTTAAGTCAGGAAGAACTGGCAAAAGAAAATAAAGCTATTCATGAAATTCAATTATTGAATGCGATTTATAAAAATAAAATTACGAAAGGACAATAAACCCCAATAAAATGAAATTCAGTTTAAGAATTATTTTAGTAATAACCGTTTTTGGAATTAGCTCATGCTCAAAAGAGGAAAAAGGATATGATGCCTCTGGTTCTTTTGAGGCAGAGGAAATTATGATTTCTTCCGAGGCTAATGGAAAGATAGAAGAATTAAATTTTGAAGAAGGAGAAGTTTTACAGATTGGAGACACTCTTGGAAGAGTTGAGTCCACTCAATTAGAACTTAAATTAAAGCAATTTGAGGCACAATTGAGTGCTATTCTTTCCAAAAAGCCTGATATTCAAAAGCAAATAGCAAGTTTGGATGAACAAATTAAAAATCTAGAATCTGAAAAAATCCGATTTAAAAACTTGGTGGCCTCAGGCGCAGGAAATCAAAAGACCGTAGATGATATTCAAGCAAAAATTGTTTTAATTGAAAAAAACAAAGAGGCTTTAATTTCTAATCTATCCATTTCAACCACTGGAATTGAAAAAGAAGCCCAGGTAATTCAGACACAAATTGATCAACTAAAAGATCAAATTGATAAAACAACCATTATCAACCCAATTGATGGGACTGTTTTAGTAAAATATGCTTACGAAAATGAAATTACCAGCTTTGGAAAGCCCTTGTTTAAAATGGCCAATTTGGATGAAATGATCCTGAAGGTATATGTATCAGGAAATCAATTTTCAGTAATAAAATTAGGCCAAAAAGTCCAAGTGAGTACGGATGATGGAAGCGGAGGAAAGAAAATGGTGGAAGGTAGAATTAGTTTTATATCCGACAAAGCAGAATTCACTCCAAAAACCATTCAAACAAAAAATGAAAGGGCCAATTTAGTTTATCCTATTAAAATTAAGGTAAAAAATGATGGTACCTATAAAATTGGTATGTACGGGGAGGTAAGCTTCAATTAATGGATATTCTGATAGAAAATATTTCAAAATCATTTTCCAAAGGTAATGTAAATGCCTTGGAAAATATTAATTTTTCGGTTAATAAAGGTGAATTATTTGGTTTAATTGGTCCGGATGGAGCTGGAAAAACCACCCTATTCAGAATACTAACTACCCTATTAAATCCGGACCAAGGGAACGGATCTGTCGCAGGCATGGATATCCTTCAAGATTATAAAAAAATAAGAGCAAATATTGGCTATATGCCAGGAAAATTTTCTCTTTACCAAGATTTATCCGTGGAAGAAAACTTGCATTTTTTCGCTACTTTATTTGGAACTAGAATAAAAGAAAATTATCATTTAATTAAGGGTATTTATAGCCAATTGGAACCCTTCAAAAAACGGAGGTCAGGTGCATTATCTGGGGGAATGAAACAAAAGTTAGCTTTATGCTGTGCTTTAATTCACCAACCAAAGGTATTGTTTTTGGATGAGCCCACAACAGGCGTGGATACCGTATCCAGAAAAGAGTTTTGGGATATATTGAAAAATCTTCAAAAAGAAGGAATTACTATTTTGGTTTCAACTCCCTATATGGACGAAGCCTCCCAATGCGACCGCATCGCTTTGATTCAAGAAGGAAAAATCCTTTCTATCAACAAGCCGGAAGGAATCATATCGAATTATTCAAAAGACTTATATCAAATTAAAGCAGAAAGTTTAAGTCAACTTCTGAAGGAATTAAGAAATATTCCACAAATCGAATCTTGTCATTCTTTTGGGGAATACATCCATATTTCCCTAAAAGGAAGTAAAGAAGAAATAGAAAAAGAATTAGCAAACAAATCAATAAAAGGTTTAAGTAAAATTGAAAAAATAAAACCTTCAATTGAGGATTGTTTTATCAACCTAATGGAAAATTAGATGAGAGAAGTCGTGATTTCTACCGAAAATTTAACCAAGCAATTTGGTGATTTTATAGCTGTCAATTCAATCAGTTTTGATGTTTATAAAGGGGAAATCTTTGGTTTTTTAGGAGCAAACGGGGCAGGCAAAACGACGGCCATAAAAATGTTAATTGGATTATCCAATCCGAGCAGTGGAAAGGCCAAAGTTGCCGGTTTTGATGTGTATAAAGAAACCGAAAAAATAAAAGAAAATATTGGTTATATGTCGCAAAAATTTTCTTTATATGAAGACCTAACTATCAAGGAAAATATTGAGTTTTTTGGAGGAATTTATGGTTTAAATTTCCATCAGATTAAGGAAAAAACGAATGAACTTATTCATACTCTTCAGCTTGAAAAATATACAAATCAATTAGTGGGCTCTTTACCCTTGGGTTGGAAACAAAAATTAGCTTTTTCTGTGGCCATTATCCATGAACCAAAAATAGTTTTTTTAGATGAGCCAACAGGTGGGGTTGACCCGATTACAAGGAGGCAGTTTTGGGATTTAATTTATTCTGCTGCAGAACGTGATATCACCATATTTGTCACAACGCATTATATGGACGAAGCTGAATAT
>CAZXZK010000041.1:0-17783 GCA_964645295.1 uncultured Cytophagales bacterium
CTTGTGCATTCATATTGGCTCCGTCCATATAAACTTGCCCTCCATTTTCATGGATAATTTCACAAATTTCTTGGATAGACTCCTCAAAAACTCCGTGTGTGGATGGATAGGTAATCATCAGGCAAGCTAGATGGTCTTTATGTTCAATGGCTTTTGCTTTTAATTCTTCCACATTGATATTGCCTTTTTCATCACAGGGAGTAACGATGACTTTCATGCCAGCCATAACAGCAGATGCAGGATTAGTTCCATGTGCTGAAGCGGGAATTAGGGCGATATTTCGATGGCTTTCCCCTTTGTTCAATAAATAATTTCGGATGGTCAATAAGCCAGCAAATTCACCTTGTGCCCCAGAATTAGGCTGCATGCTCACTCCTTTAAATTGGGTGATTTCTTTCAGCCATTCCCCTAATTCTTGGATCATCTCTTGGTAGCCAAGGCTTTGGTCTTGAGGTGCAAATGGGTGCATTTTCCCCATCTCTGGCCATGTGACAGGAATCATTTCTGTGGTAGCATTTAATTTCATGGTACAAGAGCCCAAGGAAATCATGGAATGCACCATGGAAAGGTCTTTGTTTTCCAATCTCTTTAAATAGCGTAACATGCTATGTTCGGATTGGTGAGAATTAAATATCGGATGATTTAAAAAAGTCGAATTTCTAACCAAAGAATTAGGTAAATTCCAAGAGGATTCAAGCGCCATAATATCGACTTTTTTGCCGAGAGCTTTTTCAAAAATAGATAATATTTCATAAATATCTTCTAGCTCACTTGTTTCATCTAGTGCAATTCGAATTGTTTTTTCTTTATAACCAAAATTTCTCCCTGCTTCTAATGCCAATGGATGGATAGAGTTTAAATAATTGCCGGCTTCAAGGCTGATGGTATCAAAGAAAAATTCGTTGGTTGAAAGGCCCAATTGATTTAAACCAGCTTTTAATAGGCTAGTCAGTCCGTGAATTTTTTCTGCTATATTTTTTAAGCCTGTCGGGCCATGGTAAATTGCATAGGAGGCGGCCATAATGGACAATAGAACCTGAGCAGTACAAATATTGGAGGTAGCTTTTTCCCGTCGAATGTGTTGCTCTCTTGTTTGAAGTGCCATTCTTAAGGCGGGTTTCCCATGTTTATCCACGGAAACGCCAATAATTCGTCCGGGCATATTTCGTTTGAATTTCTCTTTTGTAGCAAAGAAGGCAGCGTGTGGACCACCAAAACCCATTGGTACACCAAAGCGTTGGGTATTTCCCACCACCACATCAGCACCCCATTCTCCTGGAGGGCTTAATAAGGTAAGAGATAATAAATCTGCAGCAACGATGGTAGAAATTTCCAAGGCATTTGCCGAGGCAACCAAGTCTTGGTATTCAAAAATGGTACCATTAGCAGCAGGGTATTGCAGCAAAATTCCAAAATATTTTGGATCAGCTATTTCAATATGTTGATGATGCCCAATTTCAATCTGGATTCCCAGAGGATAGGCTCTTGTTTTCAAAATATCAATGGTCTGAGGAAGGACTTGTTCGGAGACAAATAAGGTATCGGCAGTGGATTTGGATTTTGGTTTCTGTGCAAATAGCATGGTCATGGCTTCAGCCGCAGCCGTTCCTTCATCTAAAAGCGAAGCATTTGCAATTTCCATTCCTGTTAACTCGATGACCATTGTTTGGAAATTCAATAACATTTCCAAGCGTCCTTGTGCAATTTCTGCCTGATAGGGTGTATAGGCAGTATACCATGCGGGATTTTCTAATACATTTCTTAAAATAACGGAAGGGACCAGAGTATCATAATATCCTAATCCAATATGATTTTTTAATAAACGATTTTTCCCCATCAATTTTTTAAAGGAAGCCAAAAAGGTCGCTTCAGATTTTGGTTTGGGAAGATTCAATGACTTGTTTAAAAGTATTTTAGAGGGAATGGTTTCACCGATTAATTCATCGATTGAATCCAAGTCTAATTCTTGTAAAATAGCTTTAATTTCGGTATTGTCCGACTGGTTATGTCTATTAGAAAAGGCTTGTTGATAAGAATAATGAGGTACGTCTGCCATGGGGTTAAATCCTTGAATAGTTATATCTCAAAGATAACAAATTTGCAGGGGAATTGTTGAGTTTTTAATGAAAATTATGTAATTATTTATGCATTATTGGTATATTGTTTTTTGAACAATTCAACAAATGTAAAATTATTTATAAAATGAAAAGAAAAATATTCGTATTCGGATTATTATTTTTAGGATTTCAATCGAATTCTCAGGAATTAGATGTGCAGTATGCCGAAACTATCAAGGCAAGGAATATTGAAAAGAATTTAGTTTTTTTGGCTTCGGATGCCATGAAGGGTAGGAATACTGGTTCCCCTGAGCAAAGGGTGGCCGCTAATTATATTGCAGATTATTTTCAGTCTGCTGGTCTTGCTCCTGTGAATGGATCTTATTTTCAAAAAGTTGATTTGATTAATCGGTCTTGGGAAAATGTGAAATTGATTAGCAAGGAAAAAGAATACCAATATTTAAATGATTTTTATGCCTATTCTTTAGTGCCAATGTCTGCTCAGAATCGCTATAGTGCTGAATTTATTGGTTTTGCGATGAAAGAAGGAGAATGGGATGATTATCAAAAGGTTAATTTAAAAGGGAAGTTGGCTATTGCTTTTAATGGAGAGCCAAAAGATGCAAACGGGAATTTTGTTTTTTCTGGAAATTCAGATCCGTCCGAATATGCGAATGATTGGAAAAGAAAAAAGGAGGAGGCGCAGGCTGCAGGAGCCAGAGGCTTGATTTTAATTTATACAGGAAAAGCAGAAAATTTTGAGCGCTATTTGCGTGCCTTGCAGACAAGAGTCCAACGGTTTGGCAATAAGCGAATGGTTTTTGGAGAAGATGCCCTAACTGATGACTTCCCAGTCTTATTGGTTTCACAAGAAATGGCCTCTGAAATCATGGGGGTCTCTGTTGAGGAATTAGTGGATTTTGTCGAAAGATCAGGTTCAGAAAAAAAATCTATTCAGAAGAAATGGAAATCTTCAAATATTGCTATTTCCTCTAATAAAACCGATGAGCCAGTAGACACTTATAATGTAGTAGGATATTTGGAAGGAACGGATAAAAAGGAGGAGGTAATAATCATGACTGCCCATTACGATCATATTGGAGTTTCGGCCGACGGGCAAATCAATAATGGGGCGAATGATGATGGTTCAGGAACGGTGACGGTGATGGAATTAGCTAAAACATTCGGACAAGCAGCCAAGGATGGAAATCGTTTAAGACGTTCAATTTTATTTATGACTGTCACAGGGGAGGAAAAGGGATTATTAGGATCTGAGTATTATTCAAGACATCCCTTATTTCCATTAGAAAATACGGTTTGTGATTTGAATATTGATATGGTAGGTAGAGATGATTATGATCATGTTGGGAAACCAGACTATATTTATGAGATTGGATCCGATAAATTAAGTTCTGAATTAAGAGCAAGTTTAGTTGAACAAAACCAAAAGCATATTGGTTTGGATTTGGATTTTAAATACAATGACCCCAATGATCCCAATCGATTCTATTATCGTTCGGATCATTATAATTTTGCGAAGCATGGTATTCCAGTTGCTTTTTTCTTCAATGGGGTGCACGATGATTATCACCAACCGAGTGATACGGTTGATAAAATTGAATTTGATAAAATACAGCGGGTAGCAAAACTCGTATTCTATATGGGTTGGGATATTGCTAATCGTGATAAACGATTAGTAGTTGATTCAAATAAACCCTAAGGAGTTTTGAATTATGAGCTATGAGTTATGAACTATGAGCTATGAGTGGCAGCCGTGCTGTTTTGGACTCATAGTTCATTGCTCAAATTTCTAAGTTTTATTTCCAAAATTTCTGTTTCAGATTTTTGCCAATTAATGAAATCATTTTCGGGAAGACTTCCAATGACTGCATTCATTTCTTCCTGGTTGGTAAACATGTTTTTTCTAAATTCATCTTGGTAATCTTTTTCTCTGGAACGGATAATATTTTGGTAAATTTTCTGATTTATCTCAATGGCTTTATTGAACAAGAATTTTAAATCCTTTAATCCTAATTTTTCGATGGCATTAAAAGCATTTTCTATAAGATATTCGCTGTATTTATTATTTTCTTTTTGATAAAATTCATGAATTTTATCCCATGAATCATATTCCCCTGATTTTATATTTTCAATTAAATTTAAATAAGAAGAATTTGGAATTAAAATACCGCCTAAATTTTCCCATGAACGAATAGGGGTAGCATTTTGCTTGATGGTTTCTATTAAGTTTTCAACTGATTGAATCTTTTTTTCTTCCGCATAATTTACCAATGTTCTGGCAAAATGAAATATAATTAAATCTTTGTACCATTCAATGGCTCTCGTGGGCTTACGGATGATGGTTGTTCGATTGCTACCTTCAATACCTTTCACTTCAATAAAGTCTGGATTTTTCTGCTTTCCCATCCATTTTTCCAATAATTCAATGGCGTGTAATATTTCATAAACCGTATCTGGAGCCATGAAATCATATTCGAATTGAATGGATTTATTTTTTCTTTTATCTCTCGCTTTAAATTTATAGGAATTTCTAGCCAGTGCATAGAAATTATATTCAAACCAATAACCGGGTACAATAATCGTATTTCCTGAATCTTCATTTCCGATCAAAGAAAATGGAAGTGGATTTTGTATTTCTGCCGGATAATTTCCTTTCGATATTAGATTAAAGCTGGCAAATTTTGAATTATGTTTAAGAGAAACGGAAAGCCCAGGCCAAAATCCTCTTCCTGCATATAATTCGCCATCTGCTCCTCTGGAATTATGATTCGAACCAAGGGTTGCTCCGGCGGCCATGTTGGATTGCCCTTTTAGGATTGATGCACAAAGAAACGAATTATTATGATGTTGTTCGTGAAAAGGAAATAACAGTGAATTGAGTACCTCACAACAAGAAATCGTTGAATTACATGCTAAATAGGAATTTATTAACCTTGCCCCATATTTTAATTGTGAGTGTGCCCCCAAAATAAATCTGACAGCTTTTACACCATAAAAAATTCTGCAACCCTCTTCAATTATTCCATTCACCAGTTCACAACCTTCCCCGATTTGCGTATTGGAAACTTCATTTGAATGAATGGTTAGGTTTTTTAATTTGTTTATACCTTTAATATAAGCATCTGTGCCAATATGACAATCCTTAATCATTTTGGAGCTTTTGATGACAGACCGGCTGCCAATTTTCCCATAATGACCTCGTTTATTTGAGAATCTTTTAAGGGTAATTCTTTTTAATGCTTCTTGGAAAATTTTATCTTCTCTCTTTTGCGACCATAAATAGGCATCGCCCACCTCCATGCCCTCAAAAGGGATTACTTTTCTGCCTCCATTCTCATTGGCTAATTCAATCCAAATTCTAATTTCTTCCTTTTCTCCTTCCTTCACCAATCCATTTCCAAATTTTGCCGTATTGGTCGTGGATAATTCATCAATTTTAAATAAGATTACCTCATCTCCGATTTGATAATGTGAAAGAATATTTACTTGATGAATAGCAATATTGTCGCCTAGATCAGATGAAATAATGATTGAATGATAAATTCCTGCTTCTAATCTTAAATTTTTAAATTCTAGGTAGATTGGGTCAATTTTTCCGATACGATTAATTCCGTAAAACTTTGAATTTCTGATTAATCGAGGGTCAAAACCCTCCTTTACGAATAAATTATTCCAGTCGTCTGCAAAATTTAAATTGGAGATTAAAATGGCTTTTTCTTCTTCTGAAATATTTCTGTAGTCATCTGAATTTATTTCAGTATTTCTAAAATAAAATTCATTTTCAATGGTTAAAAATTCTTTGGGGATAAAATCAAACCCTAATTTTTCTACTGGCTTTTTAAATATTTTATTCATCTAGAATAATTCAAAATATAATAATTGCAAAGATACAAAAATCGGCAATATATGTATGATTAGGGAAGAGGGAAGAGTGAATAGGGAATAGGGAAGAGTGAATAGGGAAGAGTGAATAGGGAATAGGGAATAGGGAAGAGGGATGAGTGGAAGCCGTGCTGTTTTGAGCGGCAGCCGCGCTGTTTCATGCGAAGCATAGAATTCCCCTCCATCGGAGGGGTGGCTGCGAAGCTGACGGGGTGGTAAGTGAAGAGAATTAATAATTATTCAGGAGTAATGAAATTGCTTTTACAATCTTTCAATAGACTTAAAAGATGAAAATATCCTAAATTTTCTTGGTCAAGGTGTTTCTTGAAATATTCTGGGAAATTAGATTTTTCTTTCCAAAGGTCAATAACCTTATTTGGATTATTAGTCCCAGTAATATAAAATCTATAATAAGATTCATAATTATAATAATGAACGATATTTTTTCGGTATTCATTAAATTCTTTAAATTCGTTTTCCTTGAAATTCTTCAACCATATAAAATGTTCATTTTCATTATAATTTTTATTAGTTTTTAACCTTTCAATTACTTTGGAAAAGTTAATTTCAATTTCGCGAAGACCTGTGGGTAAATGGTAGGCAAGTGTGTCTCCAATTCTATCCCAATAATTATATAATTTTTCAAAAGCAATACTTATACATGTTGAATAATGGGAGTCATATTTATTTTGAAAATAAGTAGGCAAATATAAGTGATTATTCATTTGATAAAATTCCTTAGTTGGATCATTTATAAAGGGGGATAATAAAAATAATTCTGCTGTCACCATCCTTAAATCTGCTGAACAGTTAATTAAATCCCAACAATTAATAAACTCATTAAATTTTTTGTGTGAATCTGAATGAGCGTTTGAATTTATTGGAGTTAATTCTAAAACATTTATTCCATTTATGGTATCATTATCTGAATATAGACATTTTAACTCTTTTTGATGTATGACTTCTACCAAGGAAGAATAATAATTATAAAAATTTGCTTTATGGGTTGGGTTCATGGGTTAATTGATGGTTAAGTAATTCATGAAGTATAATTAAATAATTTTCCAAAATGAAATTTTAAAGGAAAAATGCCACCACCACCCACCCTTCAAGTTATAGCAAATCTCATGATCCTCCTAACAGGAAATTGATAAAATTTCGAAGTTAAATTTTTTAAAAGAACCTTAATGGATACTAATTATTATTCAAAGTTCAAATTCAATCTGGCACAGGCTGGGCCTCACAGGCTGGGCCTCACAGGCTGGGCCTCACAGGCGAGGACATCTGCGCCAGAAAGGGATTCTTCTATTCTTCTATTCTTCTATTCTTCTATTCTTCTATTCTTAAATTCTAATTTTATTCGTATTTTTAACATCTAAACCTATTGAATTAAAAATGAAAAAAATTGTCCTAGTAGGAATGGGCCTGTTGGTTAGTTCTTCAATTCTTTTATTGAGTTTTAAGAAATCCATTAAACATTCATGGTTGTATCAGTTAAAAGATACCAATACTCATATTCATGATGCCTCAGAGGCCTTGAAGGGTTTAGAAATTCATCCAGATTTGGAAGTCTCGGTATTTGCAGTGGAACCCATGTTAAAGAATCCTACCAATATGGAAATTGATTCAAAAGGAAGAGTTTGGGTTTTAGAGGCCTATAATTATCGTCCGGATATCAACGGGAATCCAACCAATCCGAAAGGAGATCGGATATTGATTTTAGAAGATACCAATCAGGATGGGGTTGCCGACAAGCAAACCGTTTTTTATCAGTCGTCCGAACTGGCATCTCCTCTAGGAATATGTGTTTTAGACAATATGGTGATTGTTTCTCAGAGTCCGTATATCTGGAAAATGTATGATGATGATGGGGATGATAAAATGGACAGAAAAGAATTGTTTTTTCAAGGCATGAGTGGGGAGCAGCATGACCATGGGGTGCATGCCTTTAGTTTTGGTCCGGACGGGAAATTGTATTTTAATTTTGGAAATGAAGGGAAGCAATTATTGGATGGTAAGGGCAAGCCTGTTTTAGATCAGGATGGGGATCCAATTGGTCCGAATAAATATCGCCAGGGTATGGTATTTCGTTGCGATCTGGATGGGAAGAACGTGGAAGTTTTAGGACATAATTTTAGGAATAATTATGAAATAGCGGTAGATTCTTATGGGGCTTTATGGCAATCTGATAACGATGATGATGGGAATAAGGGAGTCCGAATTAATGCGGTTTTTGAACATGGGAATTATGGTTATACCGATGAGATGACAGGGGCGGGTTGGTATATTGAGCGAACGAATTGGGAGGAAACCGTGCCTCAAAGACATTGGCATTTGAATGATCCTGGTGTTGTGCCAAATTTATTGCAAACTGGAGCAGGTTCCCCAACTGGAATGATCGTTTATGAAGGGGATTTATTGCCGAAAGAATTTCAAGGACAAATGATCCATACAGATGCGGGGCCGAATGTGGTTCGGTCTTATCCAAGAAAGGATGCTGGTGCAGGTTATTCGGCCAGTATTACTAATATTTTGAGGGGGGTGAAGGACCAATGGTTTAGGCCATCGGATGTAACCCAAGCGCCAGATGGTTCTATTTTTGTAGCAGATTGGTATGATCCTGGAGTTGGAGGCCACCAAGCAGGAGATCAGGTTAAGGGAAGGATTTATCGAATTGCACCCAAGGGGAATGCTTATTCAGTTCCCAAATGTGATTTATCTTCCATTGGGGGGGCATTGGATGCGCTGAATAGCCCGAATTTGGCGAGACGTTATTTGGGTTTTGAGCGACTATTGGAAATGGGGCCCCAGGCAAAATTGGCCTTAGAAAATCAATTTAGAAAGGACGAAAATCCAATCCATCAGGCAAGAGCTTTTTGGGTTTTGAATCTTATGACTGATTCTTTCAAATATACGGAAGAGGCAAGTAAATCGGAGAATCATGAAATCCGCATGTTGGCAATAAGAGCCATGAAGCGTCATCCTTTTGGGAAATGGTATAAGTTGTCCCAGGAAATGGCCAAAGATGAAAATCCACAGGTTAGAAGAGAATTAGCGATTGCCTTGAGGCATGAGTCGGACCCAGATGCAAATAAAATTTGGGCAAATTTAGCCTTTCAATATGATGGGGTAGATCGTTGGTATTTAGAGGCCTTGGGAATTGGGGCTGATGGGAATTGGGATTTAAGGTTTGCAGCCTTTGAAAGTCTTCAAAAGGATCATCTGTCTAAGAATTTCAAAGATATTGTTTGGCGTTCTAGGGGCGAGGGTAGTTTGGAATATTTATTTTCCTTTATCAAAGAAAATAGGCCTTTAAAAGAGAAGCTTCGCTATTTTAGAGCCATGGATTTTGTAGAATCTAAGAAAAAGACACCTGAATTATTGGCTTTAATATCGCAAGAATTTAAAAATGATTTGGAGAGTCAGTTATTAAGTTTACATCATATGGATCCAGATTATTTCCGTGAAAATCCCATGGCGCATAAGGTTTTAGTTAGTTTAATTGCCAAGACAAGTGGTGATCAGTATTTGAATTTAGTGTCGAAATATGGATTGAATTCAGAATTAGAGAATTTATATACGTTATTATTGAAAGGAAATAATTCAGCTCAGAAGGTAGGACAGGTCATTTATGGATTAGAGGGCGGGGCAGCATTTTTAAAAGGAAAATTTGGTAAGGAGGATGATCAGGACAAGATTAAGATTTTGAATGGAATAAAGCGAGTGGGAAGTGATGCTAGTTTAGGAATGATCAATGCGGTAATGATGGATGCTGGAAATAGTCTTTTGGTAAGAAAAGAAGCAGGAAGAAGATTAGGGAATAATGGAAAAGGGGAGGAATATGTGTTGGAATTATTGAGGGCTAACAACGTTCCCAAGGATTTTATCCCTGCTGTGGTGGAATCTGTTCAAGGGGCTTGGAGAAAAGCAATTAGAATGGAAGCGAATAGCTATTTGGGAGAAACAGCCAAAGAGTTAAAGACAAATTATCCGTCGGTTGCGGAATTGGTAAAGATGAATGGAAAAACTGAATTGGGGATGAAAATTTTTGTGGATCAATGTGCGGTTTGTCACCAGGTAAACGGCGCAGGGGTAGATTTTGGTCCGAAATTATCCGAGATTGGGGATAAATTATCTCGGGAGGGATTGTACTTATCGATATTGAAACCGAGTGCGGGGATTGGCTTTGGGTATGAGAGTTTTGAGGTCAGAACGAAGAAAGGGGAAGTTTTTAATGGAATTATTGCATCCAAAACGGAAACGGATATTGTGATGAAATTTCCGGGCGGAGGGGATCAACATATTAAAACCTCAGCCGTGGAGACAATCAATCAATTAGAGGAATCAATGATGCCAGAGGGCTTTGATTTATCCATGAAACCAGAAGAAATGGCACATTTAGTTAGTTATTTGGAGGGGTTGAGGAAGAAGAATTAACTATTCTACCGTAACGGATTTTGCTAGATTTCTTGGTTTGTCTACGTCAATATTTCTATTCACACCAATATAATAGGAAAGTAATTGGGTGGGTATGACATTTAGTATAGGACTAAGAATATCTTCTGTTTCAGGGACGCTCATGATGTGATCCGCCATAGAAGGAATTGTTTGGTCATCCACATTAATGATTGCGATAACTTTCCCTTTTCTAGCCTTTATTTCTTGGATGTTGGAAACAATTTTTTCGTAGAAAGGATCCTGGGTAGCAATGAATAATACTGGAAGGTTTTCATCCACTAAGGCGATTGGTCCGTGTTTCATTTCTGCAGCAGGGTAGCCTTCAGCATGAATATAGGAGATCTCTTTTAACTTTAAGGCTCCTTCTAGAGCTGTAGGGAAATTATAACCTCTTCCCAAAAATAAGAAATCATGAGCTTTAGAAAATTCCTTAGCGATTAATTGAATGGAATCGGTTTGTCCTAAAATAAGTTGAATTTTTTTAGGAAGAATAGCTAACTCTTTTAAAAGTCGGTTGAAATATTCTTTATCAATGGAACCTTTTTCTTTCCCGATTTTCATGGCAATCATGGCTAATATGGCTAATTGACCTGTATAAGCTTTCGTGCTGGCAACACCAATTTCTGGTCCGGAATGTGTATAGGCACCAGCATGAGAAATCCTGGCAATCGAAGAGCCTACAGCATTAACAACACCAAAGATCGTTGCACCTTTTTCTTTGGCATTTTCTAGTGCTACGATGGTATCAGCGGTTTCGCCGGATTGGGAAATAGCAAGGATGATATCACCCGGGCCTACCACAGGATTTCTGTATCGGAATTCAGAGGCATATTCCACCTCAACAGGAATTCTGCAAAGGGATTCAATCATGTATTCACCTATAAGTCCGGCATGCCAAGAGGTGCCACATGCTACGATGATGATTCTTTTTGCTTGAAGGAAGGTAGAAAGATGATTTTCAACACCTGCCATGATGATATTTTCATTTTCTAGGTCAATTCTTCCTCTTAAACAATCTGCTAATGAATCGGGTTGATCGTGAATTTCTTTCAGCATGAAATGATTGAAACCACCTTTTTCAATTTGAGCAATCTCAAGGTCGAGTTCTTGAATAATTGGATTAATCTTCTCATTACCCAGATTTTTCAATTGGATATCTTGGGGGGTAATGATGGCCATTTCATAGTCATTCACATAAATGACTTTTTTTGTATATTCAATGATGGGGGAGGCGTCGGAAGCTAGAAAATGTTCATTTTCTCCGATACCAATGACAAGAGGACTCCCTTTTCTGGCTGCAAGGAGACGATCTTCTTTTCCTTGCTCCATAACAACAATCACATAAGCCCCAACGATTCTTTTTAGGGCAATTCGAATGGCTTCCTCTAGGATTGTTTGAGTAGAAATTTGAATGTATTCAATCAAGTTGACAAGAACTTCAGAATCAGTATCACTTTGAAAGGAATATCCTTTTTGAATTAATTCTTTTTTAAGGGCATGATAGTTTTCTATGATGCCATTGTGAATCAGCGTGATATTACCATTATTTGAGGAATGAGGATGTGCATTATGATCGGATGGTTCGCCATGGGTAGCCCATCTGGTATGCCCAATACCAATTTTTGATTCTTTAATTATTGAATCATTCCAATTTTCTAATTCTTTTACACGCCCTTTTTTCTTGAAGGTTTGAATGGAATTTTGAAAACTTAAGGCGATTCCAGCACTATCATATCCGCGGTATTCTAATCGTTTAAGACCATTTAATAAAATTGGATAAGCGGGCTGATTTCCAATATAAGCTACAATTCCACACATAGATGAACTAATTTTTATGTAATATATTACAAATTTCAATTTTTTCATTTGAATAGAAAAATAATTCGAGTAAAAACAGCCTGTAACAGTTTTTTTGGAAAGGAATTTTATTATAAATTCATTAATTAATGATAAAAATAGCATGGTGAAAAAAATTATTGGACTGGTATTATTGTTTTTAAGTTTGGAAACCGCTGGGCAAGAATTTCGGATGGAGCCGATGAATTGGTGGGTGGGAATGAAAAATCCTGAGCTTCAATTATTAATTAAATTCCCGAATATCGGAAACTATACCGTTGAATCGAGGAATGAAGATTTTAAAATAACTAAAATTAATCAAGCGGAAAGTCCGAATTATTTATTTGTTGATTTTCTTATAAAAACTTCTGCTAAATCAGGGAATTATTTATTGGATATCAAGGATGGGGAAAAAATTATTCAAACCATCGCTTATGAATTAAAGGAAAGAAGGCCAAATTCTTCTAAAAGGGAATCCTTTTCGCAAAAGGATGTGATTTATTTAATTACCCCGGATAGGTTTGCCAATGACAATCCAGAAAATGATGGCCATTCAAAAATGCGTGAACCAAAGCCAAATAGGGAGCACATGTATGGAAGGCATGGAGGTGATTTAGAGGGTTTGATTAATCGATTGGATTATATTCGAGATATGGGTTTCACGGCTATTTGGAATATGCCAGTGATGGAAAATGACCAGGAGAAAGAAAGCTACCATGGTTATGCCATCACGGATTTTTACCGGGTTGATCCTCGATTTGGAACTAACGAAGATTATTTGAGATTGAGTGATGAGGCTGAAAAAAGAGGAATAATGTTGATAAAAGATGTTATTTTAAATCATTGTGGAGATGGGCATTGGTGGATGAAGGATAAGCCATTTAACGATTGGATCCATTATGGTGGGGAATTTGTTTCTACCACGCATCAAAGACAATTGCAGCAGGATCCTCATGGTTCTAAAGCCGATTTAGAAAGACAAATAAATGGGTGGTTTGTGCCAGCCATGCCTGATTTAAATCAGGATAATCCCTTCATGGCAAAATATATTATTCAAAATACGATTTGGTGGATTGAATATGCCAATTTAGGAGGAATTCGAATAGATACCTATCCTTATTCTGATAAGAATTTTGCGAATAATTGGTGTAAATCTGTTTTAAATGAATATCCGAATTTAAATATGGTGGGGGAGGAATGGACAACCAATTTGCAAATTACTTCCTATTGGCAAAAGGGGAAGAAAAATCCGGATGGCTATGAGTCTAATTTGCCCTCGGTGATGGATTTTCCATTGCAAGCTGCCATATCAGAAGGTTTAAATTCAAAAGAGAATAATTGGGGAAAAGGATTATCTAAAATTTCTGAGGTGATTTCAAGTGATTTGATTTACCCAGACCCCTATAATTTGGTTATTTTTTTAGATAATCATGATATGTCTCGTTTCAATACGCAGGTAGGGGAGAATTCAAATTTATTTAAAATGGGTTTGGGTATGATAGCGACATTAAGAGGTATACCACAAATCTATTATGGAACAGAATTAGCCTATTCCAATCCCAATTCAACCGAACATGGAGAAATACGAAAGGATTTTTATGGGGGATGGAAGGGAGATAATAAAGATGCCATTTTGCAAAAAAATTTATCTTCTCTAGAAAAGGAAAGTCAAGATTTTGTTAAAAAATTATTGAATTGGCGAAAAACGGCTTCTGCCATTCATGATGGTAAAATGCTTCATTTTGTCCCTGAAAATAATGTCTATGTTTATTTTAGATATAATTTAGAACAAAAGGTGATGGTTCTTGTCAATAAGAACGAAAAAGCTACTAAAATGGATTGGGCTCGATTTAAAGAGATTTTACCCAAGGGGTCTAAGGCCTTGGACATTATGACAGGGGAAAAGATTGATTTTGAGAATTATTTAGTGCCGGGGATGCGTACGAGCATATTAGAAATTTTATAATTTACGTATTTTATACATAATTAACTTCCAGAAGGTTACAATTAAATAGTAAATTGTAATTTCTAAATTCTGAAATTTTTTTTGATGAAACCTATCTGGGTAGTTTTCTTGCTGGTTGTTTTTCCCTTTATCAATCTAAAGGGAGAGGAGATTACGTGGATAGATTTTGTAGAGGAGGAATTTTGTAAGATTGAATTGCAAGATGGTTCATTTTATACGAAGCCCTTATCTGGATCTAAGAAATGGCATTCTTCAGGGAAAATGAAATTAATTGAGGTGGAGGATATTACGATTGTGACGAATCAAAATAATATTCAGTTTTTTGTAAGAGAGGGAAGAAGGTATTTATTTTTAGCGGGAAGAGGGAAACTATATGAGGTTGATCGGGTGAATAATGAGTTTATCGAATTGGTAGGAGAGAAGGATTTTGGAATGGATTTTGTTTCCCAACTATTTTTTTTTGAAAACCAACTCTTTAAATTAGGAGGTGCAGGATTTTGGTCTCATCGGTCATCTCTTTATCGATTTAATTTTAATAGAAATAAATGGGAAAAAATTCAAACTGTGGGGAAATCTCCATACGGATTGCATAAAGAACTATATTCCATAGATGAGGAAAATGGGGTTATTTATGCGATTGACCTCTTATATCAAATTTTTGATAAACCATCGGATAATATTTGGGTGAGGAAATTATCCTTAAAAGATTTTAAATGGGAATTGATTGGAGAAATTAGAGATCAGAATTTATTTGATTATTTCTACGGGTATTTGGTAGTCATTAGTTGTAAATTGGAAGAAAATCTGCTCATTCTGACGAAAAAAGGAAAATTCATTCTTGATTTAATACACAATCAACTCTATGAGTATAAGGGGAATCGAAATTTTATGTTTCATCATAAGAAATATGCCGAAAATTCTAATAATGGGAAAAACTTTATTTTGGTAGGATATCAAAATGACAGGGATATTTCGGTTGGGAATCAATTTCTGGAATTGGGAATAAATGATTTATTAATAGATGCTAAAAATGTCGGAAGGGTTTATGAAAAAACTTTTCAATTTTTTCAGTTTGAAACTGTTTTTCACGCTTTTATATTGGTTATTTTATCTGGGTTAATTATTTTCCTTTATAGAAAAAGTAAAGGTGATGAAAATATTGAAATTTCTGATAATGAGCGAATTTTTTATCAATTGAAAGAATTAAAACAAAAGAGTTTAACCACAGAAGAATTGAATCAGTTAATCTTAATTGATACCAAGGCTGCGGATACCCAAAGACAGTACCGAGCAAAATTTATTAAGGATTTTAATAAATTTATGAAAGAAAATTATCAAATTTACCAGGCAATAAGTCGAGATAAGGACCCCGCAGACAACCGTTTCACAATTTACAGGATTAATTTTTAGTGAAAAAAGTCATATTTATTTTTCTAATAATTTATTTTTTCCAACAACCGGTTATGGGAGGTGAGATGATGTGGTATGACCACGGAAAGAATGCTTTTTATCAGGTAGATTTAGAAAGTGGAAAGGTGAAAAAGAAGGGGTTCAAATCAGTTTGGGAAGATGCAGGAGAGTTTAGGGTAAAAGTTCACAATAATAAATCCTATATTCAAGGATTTCCTCGTTTTAGTTATCGTAAGGGCGAGAATCTTTACCTATTTGCCCGGGGTATCGATCGGATATTTAGGGTAAATCAAAACAAACGAGAAATCGAGGAATATGTGGATAAGGCAAGGCGAGGGGTTGATTTTGAGTTTGCATCCTATGAATGGGAGGATAAGCTATATAAATTAGGGGGAGTTGGTTTTTGGAATGAATATTCTCAATTATATCTATATGATTTTGATTTAAATCGATTTAATTTAATTCAGACAGATGGGCAACCGCCAAAAGGAGTTATTGAAAAATTTTCTATTTTAGATACCCTTAAAAGACGCGTAGTCGTCATGGATATTTTCGAAGAAACCTATCAGAATAAGCAGCATGAGCTTAAAATAAAAGCTTTGAATCTGGATACCAAAACTTGGGAGGATCTTGCCATGATTAATCATCCTTTATTAAAAAATCGGTTTAATAATTTAAATCGGGGAATAAATAATAAAATAGAAGGATTATTATTTCTTCAATTAGTGGAAGGGGAATTTATTCTTGATATAGTTGAAAATAAATTATTTGAATACCTAGGAAATAATCATGAATGGTTTAATACTGTAAATATAGAAAGATTCGTTGAGGGAAGGAAGATATCATTTTTGATTACCAATCCATCTAATTTTGATTTTTCTAATAATAGTCGAATTCAAGTATTTGACAAGCAAAAAATTTTAAAAGAATCTAAGTTTATAGGGGAGATTTATAGAAAAAATTATTTTTTTGCAGATACAATATTTATTCTCCACTCTTTATTATTGATTCTTGCCATTGGTTTTTTGGTTTATTTAGCTTATTGGAGAAAACAAGCCGAGGAAGAAATTTCAATGGAATTAGGCAATAAATATGAATGGGAATTGCAAAAGTTAAAAGCTTTTTCTGGGGACGTAATTTCAATAGAGGATTTAAATCAAATTTTAAAGATTGGCAATAAATCAAATGAAACACAAAGGCATTATCGTTCCAAATTTATTTTGGCATTTAATAAAGAAATGTTTTTAAGATACGGAGTAAAAGAAGCATTATTTCGAAAGAATAACCCGAGTGACAACCGTCATAAAATTTTTCAATTAAAAAATTTCTAAGACCTTATTTATATAAATACATTTGAAATTATAGTAAAAATTTATAATTAATTTATAATAAAATTTTAATTGAAGGGAAAAATAATTGAATTTTTTAATTTTTAGTAATTGAAAAAAGTATTAATTATTCTAGGACGAGAACAATTGGAAAAAGATTCCAAACTCTACCATGAATTATTTGGTGATTTGAAAATCGAAAATTTAAAAATAAAGTTTGATCCTTCCGATAGAATTTCTTCCCTACATGAGAAATCATTTTTATTTTTTCAAAAATATCCTTATTTAAATCGATATTTTAAAAAGTTTTATCTATATCTTCATCGAATTATCATCGCATTTCAGTACAGAGATTTTCGTTTTCATTATTTTAAATTATTTAATCCTTTATTAACTGATTTTGAATTCAGGAAAAAAATCATTGAACTGTACATAGGCAAATTGGGAAATAAATATGAGAAGTATATCTTGGGGAGGTCGCAAGGGGCAATCATTGCCAGCCAAATTGCCGAAAAATATTCAGTTTCAAAATTATTTTGTTTAGGTTATCCATTCAAAAACCCGGAAAGGGAAGAAGAGGAATACAGAACTTTCCATTTAAAAGATCTAAAAACACCGACCATCATTTTTCAAGGCCTTAAAGATGAATATGGAAATCCTATTTCTATCAAAAAATACCCTCTCTCCAACTCCATTAAAATACATTTTTTTGATACCGACCATGGTTTTTCATTACCAAAGGAAGACTATGTATTAATTCAATCAATTATAAAACAGGAAGTTATGAAAAGTCATTAAATAAAATGATAAGGTTTTATGATTTAT
>CAZXZK010000042.1:0-2788 GCA_964645295.1 uncultured Cytophagales bacterium
TCATTATTTATCAAAAAAATTTAGTAATTTTGCGGTTCTAAATTCTGAACTAAATACAAATCCAGTTCATTATTTTTAGAAAGATTCTTAAACTTTATAAGTTTTAAAAAAATATGGCAACAGCAACTGAAAACAGCATTGCGCAAAAATTAGACGCTTTGATGAAATTACAAAGCATCGACACTAATTTGGATGATATTTTCAAAATCCGCGGTGATTTACCAGAAGAAGTAAGAGATTTAGAAGATGAAATTGAAGGTTTTGATACGCGCTTGTCGAAATTCAAATCAGAAATTGAAGATTTTGAAAATCAAATTAATAATTTTAGAAATCAACGAAAAGATTCCGAAAAATTAATCCTTAAATACAAAGAACAGCAGATGGCTGTTAGAAACAACCGTGAATTTGAAGCAATTTCAAAGGAAATTGAATTACAAGGTATTGAAATTGAAATTGCTGAAAAGCGTATCAAGGAAATTGAATTCAAGATTTTAAATAAAAATGATGAGGTTGCTAATGTTGAAACAATCCTTCATGAAAGAAACAAAGATTTAGAATCAAAGAAAAAAGAATTAGAAGTCATTATTGCTGAAAGTGAAGAGGATGAAATAAAATTGAATAAAGATAGAGAAAAAGCACTTAAACAAGTAGATGAAAGACTTTTAAAATCATATGAAAAGCTAAGAAAAAATGCACGCAATGGCTTAGCGGTTGTCAACGTTGAAAGAGAGGCTTGTGGTGGATGTTTTAGCTCAATTCCTCCTCAAAGACAAACAGATATTAAGGAAAAGAAAAGAATCTTAGTATGTGAAAACTGTGGAAGAGTATTAGCAGGAGTGGTAGATGTAGAAATCGATGAAACCAAACCTAAGAAAAGAACTGCAAGAAAATAATCGGAGTTTTGAGCCGGCAGCCGCGCTGTGGGAGCTATGAACTATGAGCGGCAGCCGCGCTTTATGAGCTATAAACTCATAGTTCATAGTTCACAGTTGTTATTGAATCATCTTCAACAACGACGTTAATTTATCTTTTAAGTCTTTTCTGTCTACAATAAAATCGAGAAAACCGTGATCCAAAACGAATTCTGCACTTTGAAATCCTTTTGGTAAATCCTTACCAATTGTATCACGTACTACACGAGGACCTGCAAAACCAATCAAAGCTCCTGGCTCGGCAATGTTAAAATCTCCTAACATAGCAAATGATGCTGTTACTCCTCCGGTTGTTGGATTAGTCATAAGAGAAATATAGGGAATCTTCGCCTCTGCTAATAAAGCTAATTTAGCGGATGTTTTTGCCATCTGCATCAAGGAAAAGCCTGCTTCCATCATTCTGGCTCCACCAGAACGAGAAATCATTAAAAAGGGTTGTTTATGCTTCAAAGAATAATCAATGGCTCTTGCAATCTTCTCTCCTACTACAGAACCCATTGAGCCACCAATAAAACTAAAATCCATGGCAGAAATGGTAATTGGCATACCATTGATATTCCCAGTTGCAGAACGAACTGCATCTTTTAATCCTGTTTGATTCTCGGTGGTCTTGATTCTATCCGTATATTTTTTAGAATCTTCAAATTCAAGAGGATCCCCTGAATTCATAAAAGGATCTAATTCAACATATTTAGTTTCATCAAAAATTAATTCAAAATATTCTTGTGAACCAATTTTTTCGTGATAATTACAATTCGAACAAGTAAAAGAAAATAATTTATGTTCACGTGTATGTAAAGTATGTTTACATTCCGGACATTTATACCAAAGTCCATCCGGCGCCTCCCTCTTAGCTGCTGTAGGGGTATTTATTCCTTTATCTTTTCTAGTAAACCAAGACATTGTTTATCGTTTGAATATTGAGTCGGTAAATTTACTAATATTCATTTTCCTAAAAAACTATATGCTTCTATTTTTCAACAATAATTTTTTGAAATTCTTTCTTATCCTCCGTAATTGCCTCGATAAAATAGACTCCAGAAGGAATATTTTCAATATTTATCGTTTTAAAATTAATTCCTGGTATTAATTCCTGTTCTTGTTTTAATAGTATCCTCCCTTGAAAATCTCGTAATGAGTAGCTAATTTTCTGCAATTTTTCAGAATAGAATACGGTATTAATGGAATTAATGGCAGGATTTGGATAGGCCTTAAAAGATTTTACTTCTGGTTCTTGATTCGCCAGGATAGCTTGTTTAAAATCTTGATTTGCGGGTGCTTGAATAATCAAACTATCAATCGCCCAACCCCAAGCATTTGCTCCCACATCCGCGTGTAACCTAAATCGAAAGACAAGTTTATCGCCTGGTTTGAAATGTTTCTTTTCATTGATATTGATGGTCATCTTACGAAATAACCCTCGGGTACCAACGGTAGTAGAATTTCCTTTTTCATCAAAATTGCTTGAATAAGACGAATTCCAATTGGTTTCCAAAGCAGAATCCCAACCCTCCCGAATGTCCTTCCAGGTTAGGCCATAATCATTGGATGCTTGAACGATGACATAATCAAAGAAATTTCGATTGATGGTTCCATCAGCATTATAAAAAGAGGCTCCATCTTCCCCATTCTCCACTAAACAGGCTTGATATAAATACATTTTCGAGGTATCTGACAATAACAC
This sequence comes from uncultured Cytophagales bacterium, assembly GCA_964645295.1. Taxonomy (GTDB): domain Bacteria; phylum Bacteroidota; class Bacteroidia; order Cytophagales; family Spirosomataceae; genus CAZVFE01. Next base: position 2,617 of record CAZXZK010000042.1, read on the forward strand.
GATTGGATGTAAAAGGATGGCATCATTATTAGTAAAATAGTCTTCATTTCCATCATAATCCTCCTCGGAACCATCTTGATACGGATGTTCCGAATGAAGTCCTTTACTATTAAAATAGTCTGGCTGGGTAATTTGAAAGCCTTTTGGTAAATCGGCATAAAAATAGTTTTTT
>CAZXZK010000042.1:2798-17759 GCA_964645295.1 uncultured Cytophagales bacterium
CAATGAAATTTATTTGCCACTCGAATATCATAAGTACCCGTTGAAGGCAAATAAATTTCATTGGTATTATTGGCCTTATCTTTTATTAAAAACTTATAATTAATGACATCCTCATTGGCTAATTGCCCTTCAGAAAAATTTAATTTTACAGAATATATGGTGGAGTCTGTATTGAGCACGCTTGCTTTAACCTTTTGGGTTTCTCCATTATTTATTTGATATTCTAATTCAACAGAATTAATTCCAATATTATCAGTGGCATAAACCAAAGGAAGGTTTATTTCAGCTTGAGAATCAAAAATATATTTAATTGAATTCCTATGTTGAGCAGTAGGGGAAATTTGATCCCTGCCAACCTTGGTTTCAAAATAATTCGAATAAGGAGTCTTAGGAATTAATGGAGCTTCAGATGGAGAGGCAATAATTTTCCCGGAAGCCTCTCTCATTTGCCAATAATATTTTATGGAATATTCTCTTCCTAAGCCTGGTATACTTACCTTATATCGTCCATCTGCTAATCGTTCTGGAATTACCTCTGTGGCATTCACAATAGAATTATTATCAATCGCATAATAAAACCTCAAAGAATTCTCTGCCAAAACCGTATCAGAATAGATATTGGCATAACTGATAAAATCCGCATTTATATCCTCAAAATCTCGTTCTTCTTTGGCAATGATGGAAGAACCATACCACCCCATATCATAAAAACCAGACTGGGTAATCGGACCAATATCACGGGTAATTTCACCTTGAGCAACAAAAGGGACCATGAGGGCATCAGGGTTACCGGCTGGATAAGTCCCTGAATTCAAATGATAAATACTAGATCCTGCATCGTAAGTCCGAGGAGAATACAATATTCCTCTATTTCCATTGTTTGCCACAATCTTTGGGGAGGAATAAAATAATCCTGATGGGGTAGTTAGTGCGGTTAATAATTCGGCTGATGGATTTTTATATTTGGTAGTTGTATCGGTCAGATTTAACCCTGATCGATCTTGCATTAAACGATCATAGGTCCCTGGAATACTATACCCAGCCAAGGTTTTGGCATCATTCACTCCCATATTACCAATAAAACCTAAACCATGGCCTAATTCATGTAAAACTACTGAATATAAATCAATTTCACCATCTGAACGACTGGGAGAAGAAGGAAGTTTTGGCGTTCCCTCTGTCCCTACATACCAATTGGAATAAGATGAATTAAAATTAGCAATAATATCTGGCTCATTTCCATTTAAATTCCTATGGGAAATTTTTTCGGCCATAGCAACGGGGTAATAGGTATTCACGAATGGAGCCCCTGAGAAATTAGCATAATACCGAGAAGAAGAGGCACTCCCCAATATATTGGCACCCAAAGGTTTCCAATTAACTTGAACTCTTATTGGAACTTCCGATTCTAAATATTGCCCCCAAATTTCCCCGGCCTTAATAAAGACTGATTTTACCCTTTCAGGCACAGCATCATCAAAAATCATTTCAAAAACTGCTCCAGATTTTTTTGCTTGATTGGAAAATAAGGTTTTTCCCGAATTTTCTTTCCAACGACGAATCATTTCCTCTTGCTCTGCCGGGCTAATGGATCTTATCTCATTGGGATTCTCAGGAATCACTTCGATAATTTCTCTTCCCAACATACTGGTTTGTTTAAATTGCTGAGCCTTTCCGATAAAAACAAGATGGAACAACAGAACTACAAGGAAAAATTTTGATTTCATTTTAGTAAAATTAGGTATTTATCTTTTCAAACAAATTTATAAAATTTTTTGATTGAAAAAAGGTTTTTGTTAAATCTTCTGCCTGATGGGTGGTAGTAATTCCAATTACCTTAGCACCTGCCGCATATCCGGCCTCCATACCTTGGATAGAATCTTCTATCACCACACATTCTTGTGGAGCTAGCCCAATCATGGCTGCTGCCTTGAGATATATTTCAGGATCTGGCTTCCCATTCTCCACCTGATGTCCGCCAATGATGGCATCAAACTTATGACGAATTCCCAATCCATCAATCGTAAAATCAATATTTCCTTGTCCTGCAGAGGTAGCTAAGGCAATTTTTAAGCCATTTCTTTTAGCTTCATCGATGAAATCAAGTAACCCCTCTGCCGGTTGAAGATATGGCCGATAATAGTCCCGATAAATTTCTTCTTTTTCTTCCTCCAATACACTAACCTCCTGTTTGGACAATGTCTTTTTAAATAAATATTCGAAGGAAGATTGCGCATTCAAGCCATTCATCTCATTAAAAAATATTTCCCGAGATAATTTAAACCCATGGCGTTCACAAAATACCATCCAAGCATCCACATGATAAGGTAGATTATCAACAACTACCCCATCCATATCAAATAAGATTCCTTTTATTTTCATTCAATTTTCAAGCAAAGCCCATCATAGGCTAAATAAACATTATTAGGTAATTCTTTTTCTAATTCTGAATATAAACCCATTTGGTGAGAAATATGGGTTAAATAGGCCTTTTCCGGTTTTATTTCTTCAATAATTTTCAAGGCCCCCTCCAAATTAAAATGAGAAATATGGTCTTGCTTTCTTAAAGCATTTATCACCAGATACCTGGAACCTATTATTTTTTTTAGTTCCTCCGGCGCAATATAATTTGCATCTGTAATATAGGTAAAATCTCCCATCCTAAAACCAAAAACATCCATCTTCAAATGCTTTACCAGGATAGGTATCACCTCCAAATCTCCGATCGAAAAAGGATAATTATCGATTAAATGGATGTCTAACTGAGGTATCCCAGGATATTCGTTTTCATCAAAACAATAATAAAATTCTCGCTTTAATTGATTTAATACCTGCTGACTTAAATACAGAGGCATCGGTTTTTTCTGACTAAAATTAAATCCCCGAACATCATCCAAGCCTGCCACATGATCCTTGTGTTCATGTGTATACAATATCCCATCTAATTGATTGATTTTCTCCCGTAAGACTTGCTGACGAAAATCAGGCCCAGAGTCGATGATATAACTCTTTCCTCCTACCGCTATATGCACAGATACTCGCAAACGTTTGTCGCGAGTATCTGTAGACTGACATACCTTACATGAACAATTAATCATTGGAACACCCTGAGAGGTTCCCGTTCCGAGAAAGGTTACTTTCATCGGAGACATGATTTATTCAGTTAACGATTTTACCAAATTAACCAAGGTATCAAAATTCAAGGGCTTTGCTAAGAATTCATTAAAACCTGCATCCTTAAAATCTTGTAAAGAATAATTTCTAGCATTTCCTGTAATGGCCACCATGGGAATTTTAGCAATTTCCGCATCCTCATGCGCTCTTACAGCCTTAGCACAATCCATGCCATCCATTACCGGCATATTGATGTCTAAGAGAATAATATCAACCTTTGATTTTGACAAAGTATCTAATACTTGCTGACCGTTCTTTACGGCAATTATTTGAAAATTCTGAAATTCTAAAATCTTTTTTGCTAAATTTTGAATAACTGAGCTATCTTCTGCAATTAAAACTTTCTTCATTGAACTAAATTAAAATATTTCAAAAATAACCATAAGATTGGCTAATTTCAAATTAATTAATAGTTATTTAACATTAAAAGAAATACCAGTTTTATCCCAAGCGACTGAAACCTTTCCCGAAGTTTCAACCTTGAAGCTTAGGCGTTCAGTCATATCCACCGAATATGGCTTCACCTTAAATCGTAATACGTCTTTGGAAGCATCATATTTATAGGCCCCCCACTGCTTAGCAACTGAATTTAAAATGACAGTCCATTCCCCTTTTTCAGGTATGGTGAACAAAGAATAGGTTCCTTTAGCCACCTTTTTTCCTTCTACTGTGACGTCCTTATAAAATTCAATCGTGGTAGCTTCATTAGCCCCCGTTCTCCAAACCTCCCCATACGGTACCAAGGCTTTTTGTTCTTTTGTCCCGAAAATTAATCTTCCTTTAACGGCAGGTTGAGCATATTTTACCATAACATGAACATCTCCTACATTCGCCATCGCAACAGCGGGAGGAGAAGGAATTTGCTTATCCTGAGAAAAAGCACCAAAACTAACAAATGCCAATAAGGCTAGAAATAAATTTTTCATATGATTTTTAATTAATAATTTACAAATTAAGCCAATAATTTAATTTTAAAACGATGGCACGGCTACGAATGTTATATGTTTCAGGAAAATAATTATCTGTATAAACAAAAAATAAGTCGGACGCCGGCTTATAGCGCCATTGCAATCTCGTATTCAAGTTAATATTTTTTGTTTGTTGATTGATCTGAAAGAAAGTAGAAAAAAATAATTTATTAGTAAAAGTTAAATCTAAACGCGGACGAATAATCCAAAATTCGGCATCCCCAACCTGAGAAACTTGATTGCCTAATTCTGGCACTAGCACCCCATTTATTCGATTATAATCCATATTAACAGAAATATACCCAAATGGTTGAACACGGTATTTTATGGTAGAATTAATACCAATCCTCGTTCCTCCACCATAATAACCTCCAAAACGAGAATCAATCGAATAAGTAAATGAATTTATCGGTGTCGAATCATAATTGAATCCAACAGACTTCCAACGATGCTCATCTCCCATTTTTAAACGCAAATCTCCAACCCCAAATGGATTAAAATTAAATAACAACTTTATATAATCTTGGGCCGTCCAAAATAATATTCGAGACTTATCTTTAAAATTAAAACTATGGGAAAAAGCAGCGGTAAAATCAGTATTTCCACCGTTTAGATCCCAAAATCCTAATAACATGATATTTGCTTTATAGAAAAACAATGGAGAACTTGATTTTTTAGGATAAAAATTGACTCCCAATCGAGGATTCATAGAAAAATAATTGGAACGCGGAGAATATCCTACCTCAGGAAGATAATTTTCCCCCGCAATTTGATGACTCCAATTTAAATCCCATCGATTCGTATTATAACTCAACAAGGTTCCTTGAGCAAAATTCTTTTCCAAATTTTCAGGGGTAATCGACTGATAATAAAATAATTTTCCAGACCAGAAATTATTTTTAGAAGCCAAATTATATTCCAAGCCAAGATTTCGATTATAGGCTAAATAACCCTTTGAATTTGAGATTGAATTTAAATTAGTTTGTTTGTTGATCATGAAAGCACTAATATTGGATCTAGCAAAAATTTTCTGCTGCACAGCCAACATGGAAAAATTCTCCGTTGGAACTCCTTTTTCTTCATTGGATTTGGTTTGAACATTTAATGCGCCCACCCGAAGATTATTATTTAATTTCCCACTTAATCGAGCGCCATAAGCGACTGGTGTCTGCTCATAAATACCGGTAACAGAATTATACGACAAACCAATTCTTCTGGAGAAAAAAGGTTTTAATGTTTGGGTACCAAAACCGTCAAATAAATCAGAATTCTCAATAAAAAATTGTCTTCGCTCCGGATAAAATAATTCATAGCGATCTAAATTCGTTTGCTGTATATCTACATCCACTTGAGAAAAATCCGGATTCATCGTTAGATCTAAATTCATACTTGAACTCAAAGCCACCTTGGCATCTCCCCCTATTCTAGTGGTATTTTTGGGATCTAAACCATTTTCAAAATCCCTATTTGTTCCTGTAAGGGCATAAGGTATGAAAGAAATATTTTTTTTAGGCGCTGGCGGAGGATTATCCCAAATTAATACCCCAAAATAAGCAGAGGATGCAGTAGCGAATTGTCTGGGAATAATTACCCAAGAAGATTTTTCCAACTCAGTCACATCCAGCCTTGAAAAATTCACTCCCCACCTTTTAGAATCTGCCTTATATCGAATTGATTTAAAGGGAATTCTCATTTCTAAAACCCAAGCATTCGGGGTAGAAGAAACGGCAGATTCCCATTTATTATCCCAATTTAAATTAGCCCTGGCTCCATCAAAATGTTGGGCGTCCCATTGAGCACCAGCCGCATTAGAACCAAAAGAATACCCTGTTGTCAAATCATCATAAGTATCCATAAAAAACAGGAAATTATCATTATTATTGAACATAAAATCCCTCCGAAGAGATTCGACCACATAACGCTGATTTTCCTTGGTATAGCAAATGGCTGATAAATAAAAATATTTATCATCATAACCCAATAATACCTCTGTCTTGATTTTTGATTTTACCGAGTCTATCGGATTAACCGAATAAAACCCATCTACCTTAGGTGCCGTTTCCCAAGCCATATCATCCAGTACTCCATCCACTTTGATTGGTTGATCAAATTTCTTCATGTGAATTTGAAACCGTTCGTTTACCCGTTTGGATTGACCAATGATAGGAAAACTTGCTATCATTAATAGCATCCAATAAAAGATTTTTCTCATATAAATAGGTTTAGAAGACTTAGGCCATATTATGATAGACATTTTGTACATCATCATCGTCTTCCAGTCTTTCTATTAATTTTTCTACCTCTTCCACCTGCTCTTCCGTCAATTGCTTGGTATCATTCGGTATTCTTTCAAAATCAGAACTATTGATTTCAAAACCATACCTGTTTTATTTTCAAAACGGAATACACATTTACGGGTAAAAATAAAATCCAACATTCCCTGCGTTCCTAATGAACCCCCACATTTATTAAAAGCAGTACGAATATTCGCAACCGTTCTATTGATATTATCCGTCGTTGTTTCCACTAAAATAGCCACCCCATAGTTAGCATACCCTTCATAAACAATTTCCTTATAATCCTCTTGATCCTTTGATGAAGCCCTCTTTATGGCTCTTTCAATATTTTCCTTTGGCATATTGACAGCCTTCGCATTTTGAATCAAAGCTCTTAACCGAGAATTAGAATGGGGATCTGGTCCACCTGCTTTTACTGCCATTACCACATCCTTACCTATTCTTGTAAAAGTTTTAGCCATTTGACCCCAACGCTTAAATTTTCTTGCTTTTCTAAATTCGAATGCTCTTCCCATAAATATTTTTTTTGCAAAAATAAAAAATATCTCCTAATCTTTGAAAAATTATTTTCATATTCATAATTTTATAGAAGGATCATTTTTTATGAAAAAATACATCAATCTAGTAATACTAAGTATTGGTTTTTTAATAATAATCTCCGTCCAAAATGAGATTCCTCGCCTTATATTTTCAAATTTTGAAATCATGGACTTCTCAAACCAATCAGAAAATAAATCTGAGTCTGAAGAAACCTATAAGTTTTCTGAAAATTTTGAAGAAGAATTCACGTTTGAATTCACGCAAATTCTAGCTAACAATATACATAGTAATCAAAAATTAAATCCTAATTTTAATTATTCAATTCGCCATTATTCCGTTTATCTTAAAAATTTCAGTCCTCCACCAGAATTGATTTCATAGCGTTTTTTTAAAATTAATTTTTCATAGGACAATTTAATTAAGCTATTATGAAAATCATTTTATTAGGGATTTTTATGACCCTTAGTTTTGGCATGTATGCACAAAATTTTGGCTATAAAGCACAAAATAAAAAAGAAAGAGACACAGAAAAAAATATTCAATTTCAAGCTAATCAATCCCTAGATGAAGCATCTGAAAAAGAGGATATTAAGGTAGTTCCTAAGCATAAAAAAAGAAAAGCAATTCTGCAATTTCAAAAGGATGCTGAGGCTCCCAAAAATTATAAACAACCTTATTCAAATCGTCGCGACAAAAGTCGCGGCGATTTGAAAAAAAATCCGAATTAGATCAATGTTTCTTAAGAAAATCTAAAATGGTTCCTCCAAAAATCTCATAGCCTTTTCTATTCAAATGTAAGCCGTCCTTCAAAAAAACATCTTGAATTAAAGCCGATTCCTTATCAAAAAATGGGCTATGCGTATCGATAAAATAGATATTTTTATCCTTTTTGACTTCCATCTGAATTAGACGATGAACCTCTCGTTGTATATCTACCAAATTAAAGCGAGAAATACTCGGTTTTATCCCTACGAAAACAATTTTCGTTTTTGGCATATCCCTTTTAACCAGTTGTACTAATTTCATGAAATCTTCATGAACCTCCTTGGCTGTTTTTCCAGCAGCCGTATCGTTATCTCCTTCATATAAAAAAATCCAAGATGGTTGATAATTTTTAACCATTCTATCGTAATAATATAAAACATCCGACAATTGTGATCCACCAAAACCACGATTAATGACGTCATAACCAATTAAGTCTTCATACATTTCTTTCCAAATTCGAAAAGACGAGGACCCAATAAAAAGTCGCATTCCTGGAGGTGGCATATTGATTTTATCTTTTACCTCATAGGCCAAAATCTCCTTCTCAAAACGATTTTGAGCAATTATTCCACCAGAGAATAAGAGGAATAATCCGATAATAATTGATTTATTCAACATAATTTAATTATTTTTCTTGTGGATATACTAAACCAATCTGATGCCTAATTTCATCCATTTGCTGCATTAATTCCATTGAAAACTGATGAGTCATCCAGGAATTTTCAGTTTTTCCTTCCATTAAATCGGCAGCAACTGCATCTGCCTCATAACTATACCCCCAACCTAATCGTTCAACTTCGATGGTCATTGGTTCAGATCCATAAACTTCATAGGTTAACCCTTTCGTTTCATGGAATCGGGAATGCATAAAGATTTTGCCTTTATCGCCATAAATGGTACAGGTTGTATCGGTTGTCGCTGCGAAAGTAGAAAATAAAGAGGCTGTGGCACCAGATGCATATCGTTGAGCAATGGAACAATTCATAGCCTTGACCTCTGATGGCTCGCCTAATAATAATTTAGCAATAAACAAGGGATAAATGCCAATGTCCATCAAAGAACCTCCCGTCAGTTCTGGATTAAACCACCTTGCCTCAGGTATATATTCTGCTTGAAATCCAAAATCAGCCACAATATGCTTAATCTCACCGATGGTTCCTTTTTCTATTAATTCTAATACCTTGGAAATGGAAGGATGAAAGCGAGTCCATAAGGCTTCCATTAAATAAATATTTTTTTCTCTGGCAGATTGAATCATCTGGGCAACCTGTCCTTGATTAATTGCAAAGGCTTTTTCGCATAAAACGGGCAAACCATGATTGAAACATAGTAAGGTATGTTCATGATGAAGGCCATGAGGGGAGGCAATATATACCACATCAATTTCTCCTGATTGCAACATTTCCTCGTAGGAGCCAAAGGCTTTAACCCGCTCTCCATAACGAGAGGCAAATTTTTTAGCTCTTTCAATGGAACGAGATGAGACAGCAGACAAAACAGAATTTTTGGTGAATTGAATATCGTCCGCAAATTTTTCGGCGATGCCTCCACAAGCGAGGATTCCCCAACGAATATTTTTCATAGGATGTTTAGAATTTTATTGTAAAACTTGAATCAAAGCTTGAACTTCATCCACATTTACAGCAGGGAAATTAGCAATTCGGATTTGACTTTCTTTATAAGCCCCATACCCTGAACCAATCACCATTTGATATTCATCTTTAATTCTCTTAATCAAGTTAGCAGAATTTTCTTTTGAATTCAAGACAATTACGGTATTTGAACGATGGTCCGGATTTTCAACGAATACATCAAACTGGTCTGAATTCATTGCGAATTCATAAAGTAATCTTGCTTTCCTTTCCGTTTCTCTTCTAATTTTCGCTATTCCTATTTTATTCAAATCCTCTGCAACTTTTCCTAAAACATAAATTGCCATAACATTAGGCGTTTCAGGAGTTTCATAGTTTTGATAATTTTTCCATAAAGCTGGTAATGAATGATAAGTACCAATGGCTTGCCCTTTAGCCTTCAATTGATTGGCTCTTTCAAGCATGGCTTCATTGGCGATCCAAATCCCTAATCCTGCTGGCATACCAAATGCCTTTTGAACAGAGAAATAGGCTGTATCCACTAAGCTATAATCTAAATTTACATAAGGGGCAGAGGAAACCATATCGACTGCAAGGAATTTATTTTTATTGGCCTTTTTCAATCGATGAATTTGGTCTGCCTTCATTTGTACACCTGCAGAGGTTTCATTTGCGCAACAAGCAATTAATTCTGAAAATTCAGGAACTTCACATTCAATGGCATCAAAACCTTCCCCAAATTTCTTTTCAAATTGATTAGCAACCTTGCTTAATTTTTTAGCAAAATCATAAAATTTAGATGAAAAAGACCCATTTACCAAATGGTAAGTCTCAAATTCCACCAAATTCATAATTAATCTTTCCCAAACCTCTGTTGCCGAAGAAGTAAATAAAATAGCATTTTCCTTCGGGACACCCAACAATTCCTTTAATTGCTCGTCTGTATGCTGATAAATCTTTCGAAACATCGCAGATCGATGAGAAATTGAACCAATATTTTGATTAAATGCATTTTTATAATGCTCTTCTACGGTAGGATATAATTGAGCAGGCCCAGGAGTGAAAAATGTGAGTTTATTATCTTCCCTCATAATTAATACAACATTCTAAATTTAATGGTATTTTCTATTTCTTTTAATTCATTCACAATCTCCTCGGAATATTCCTTAGAAACATCGGTAATCACATAACCCGTTTGATTATTTGTCATCAAATACTGTCCTTTTATATTGACATTGTATTTGGCGAAAATATTATTGATTTTAGCCAAAATTCCAGGCATGTTTTTATGAATATGTAATAAACGGTGGGCTTCCTGTAAAGGAGGTAACTGGATCTCTGGCAAATTGACTGACCCATAAGTACTACCGTTATTCATGTATTGTAATAATTTGCTTGGAACAAATTCGGCAATATTGGCTTGTGCCTCCTCTGTTGAACCTCCAATATGAGGAGTTAAAATGACATTTCTTAATCCTCTCAATTCAGAGATAAATTCTTCATCATTGGTTTTAGGCTCCTTTGGAAATACATCGACGGCAGCCCCCCATAATTTTCCTGATTTTAAGGCATTTACTAAGGCACGAATCTGTACTACATGGCCTCTGGATAAATTCAAGAAAATGGCATTATCTTTCATCCAACTAAATTGCTCTTCTCCTATAATTTCTGTGTTTGATTTTCTTCCATCTACGTGCAGAGAAATAAAATCTACCTGATTCAACAGTTCTCTTAAGGAATTACATTTCTTGGCATTTCCTAAGGCCAACTTATCAACGATATCGTAAAAATAGACCTCCATACCCAAGGCTTCAGCAATCACAGATATTTGGGTACCAATATTTCCATAACCAACTAATCCAATTTTTTTACCTCTCAATTCGTAGGAATTAGTGGCAGATTTATCCCATTCTCCGCGGTGCATTGAATTGGATTTTTCAAAAATATTTCGAGTAAGCATCACCATTAAACCAATGGATAATTCGACTACTGAACGCGTATTTGAATAAGGTGCGTTAAAAACTGCTATTCCTCTGTGCTCACACTCCACTAAATCTATTTGATTCGTACCAATACAAAATGCACCAACAGCTCTAAGTCTAGCAGCGTTCGGATGCTCTAAAACTTTTTTGGTTAAATTAGTCTTCGAACGAAGACCCAATATTGAAACATTTTTTATTTTCTCTATCAATTCTTCCTCATCTAAAGCCCCTTTTAATAATTCAACCTGAAAACCCTCCGACTTAAAAGCCTCCACTGCCTTAGGGTGAACATTTTCTAATAATAATACTCTCATTCTTGATTTTGGATAAGACTGAGCTCTACTCAATCCATTGATATATAAAAATTCATCTAAAGATGGTACGATATGATCGGCCTTTTCTGTTACCTTCACTCGCTCAACATTTTCTGTAAACGCAAAAAATTTATTTGCCAACCCCGCTTCTTTTAATTCATAATCGGTATAACCATCTCCAATCACATAAACCTCCCCCTCTAAATTTAATTCTCTCAATAGGATGACCTTTCCAGAATCCTGAGACAAAACGATGGAATGGTCAAATCCATTAATAAATCCTTTCTCATCATAGGTAAATTGATTCGCATAAACATGTGATTCATGAATTCCCAACTCCTCAACCACTGGCACAATAAAATCCTTGAATCCTGAAGAAATGATATAAATCTGCCCTGAATATTCAGAAATAAAGGTTTTATTACGTTGAAAAGATTCTGAAATCTTTCCCTTTAAAAATTCAACTAATTTTTCAATATGAGTTTTATTTGCCCTCAATAGGGAAACGCGCTCTATCAAAGATTTTGAAAAAGAATATTCTCCAGCCATTCCCTTGTCGGTAATTTCTTGGATTTTAGCAACAGTCTCTGCTGCATCTAGCTGACCCTCCATGGAAATTCTTGCTAATTCATCCAACCCTTCCACTTTGGTAAATGTACTGTCAAAATCTATAACAATATGCAAATTCTCTTTACTTTTTATACTCATTTTATAACGATTGATTTTAATTTCCGCCGTGGCCCTAACACATGGTATGAACTTTGAACTATGAACTATGAACTATGAACTATGAGTTTTCTTAATTATTAATTATTAATTCGCGTCTCTTCCCTCTTCACTTTTCACTCTTCACTTAGAAAAAAATCTCTAGCTTTTATTTCATTCCAAAGATATTTTTTAAATCCTTTCTGGTAAAACCCACAATGACCTCCACCTGAACATGCCAAAAAATGGATATTTTTTAAATCCTTCATAGCATCTTTTGGGAAACATAAAGGCCCTAAAAATGGATCATTTTTTGCATTGATAATGAATGTTGGAATATCTATTTGATCCAATACAAATACCGAACTAGCTTTTTGATAATAATCTTCAGCACCCTCAAATCCATGAATCGGGCCTGTAATAAGATGATCAAATTCCCATAAATTATCAATCTTGGATACTACCTTTTTATCCAATTTATCCGGATAATAATTAGCTTTATCTAAAGCCTTTTTCTTTAAACTTTGAATAAATCGAAAAGCATAAATCCGGTTTTCAAATCGTTGCAATTGCTTACTACAATCTGAAAGGTGCAAAGGTACGGAAAAAACAACTGCTTTACGAATACTTTTATCATGATTTTTCCCAATTTCTCCAAGCCATTTTAAACTCAGGTTTCCTCCTAAACTAAATCCTGCCAAATGAATATTTTTTGCGCCTTGGTTGATAGCAGTATTTATTACAAAATCAAGGTCCTCTATGGCCCCACTATGATAAAATCTTAATTGATTATTCTTTCCATTTTTTCCACATGACCGATAATTCCATGCCCAAATATTCCAACCTTGGTCCAGCATAATTGAAACTAAACCCTTGACATAATCTTTCTCGGAATTTCCCTCCAAACCATGTGAAATAACCAATAAAGGTGTTTGAGTAAAATTTTCATTTGATCGATATTCATCCACCCAAACCTGATCATGATCTGGCAATTCTAATAAAAAACCTCCTGTTTTCTTTGGATAAATCCGACGAAAAAAATAGGGGAAAATGGTCTGACTATGTTTTTCTGGAAGCCAAAAGGGGCTGGGAAAATCTATTTCCTCGTACATATTTTATATAAAAAAATCTGGGATTATTTTTTCATCAGGAGTATTTGGGTTTACCTTATAATTCCTAAAATCATTCATACCCTTTAATTTTAAATAATCCTCATCTACCAAATAATTTCCTGAAAATCGTTTTGAATCCTCCAAAACAATTTCCAATGCGGCATCTGCCAAGATGCTCGGCTTTCGGGCAAGATTCATCATCTCCGCATTTCCTACAGCAAATTCAATGGCAGCAGTAGCAATAATCGTCTTAGGCCATAAAGAATTAAATGCCACTTTGCCCTCAAATTCGGCAGACATTCCCAAAGTCACTAAAGACATGCCAAATTTAGCCATGGAATAAGCCACATGATTCCGAAACCATTTTGCCTCAAAATTTAATGGAGGAGATAAGGTTATTACATGTGGATTCTCAGATTTTAATAAATAAGGCAAAGCCATTTTTGAACAAACAAAGGTACCTCGGGCATTTACTCCATGCATCAAATCAAAACGCTTTACATCCGTATGTAAAGTATCCGTTAATTGAATTGCGGAAGCATTATTGACCAAAATATCAATTCCCCCAAAGGTCTCAACAGCTTTCGTCATCAAATCTGATACCTCCTCTTCTGATCGAATATCAACCTTGTATGCTAAGGCCTTTCCACCCATTTTTTGAATTTCTTCTGCAGCTTCATGTATCGTACCTGCTAATTTTGGATGAGGCTGATCTGTTTTGGCTGCAATTACGACATTAGCTCCTTCTGAGGCTAATTTTTTTGCAATTTCCAAGCCAATACCGCGGGAAGCACCGGTTATGATAGCTGTTTTACCTTGAAGTTTCATCATTAGTTTGTTTATATTTTTTCTAAATTACAAATTTTTATCAAATCATTAAAGATTTTAAAATTTGAGTTGTATTTTTGCAGACTAGTAGTAAAGTGTAACTTAGTAAAATGCAAATTCCGTTCAAATTAATAAGTCTTTCACACGAAACCGCTCCACTAAACATAAGGGAGAAAGTGGAACTTGGCGAAGAAGAGAAAAAAGTACTCTCTCTTCGTTTTAAAGAGATTTATAATTTAGATGAGATTTTGATTGTCTCCACTTGTAATCGGACAGAAATTTATTTTTCCTCTGAAATAGATAATTGCAAACCTTTAATTGAAGAGATCTTGCAACTAAAGAAAATTAAAAATTCAGATGAAATTTTTCCTTATTTCAAAATAATCCAAGGGAATCTAGGGGCAGAAAAACATTTATTTCAAGTTGCAACGGGTTTAAAATCCAAGGTAGTTGGAGACCTTCAAATCCCCAATCAAATCAAACGATCTTATCAAATTTCTGCAGATTTAGGTCTGGCAGGACCCTATCTTCATCGTTTAATGCATACTATTTTCTACGCAAATAAACGTGTTACTCAGGAAACATCCTTTAGGGATGGCGCAGCCTCTGTTTCTTATGCAACCGTGGCCCTGGCAGAAGAAATTTCACAAAGTATTCTAGAACCTAAAGTTTTAATTCTAGGAT